>DATEJD010000458.1:0-34183 GCA_035278325.1 Gemmatimonadales bacterium
TCGGCGCCATCGGCCTCGGCGCGCGTGCCGACCAGGATGAGTCCCCGTACTCGGCTGCGCCAACGGCGAAGGAACTCGAAGATCACGTAACCGCCCATGGAAAGGCCGCACAGTACCACGTCGTCGACACCCAGGGTATCGAGCAGCGCCGCGAGGTCGTCGGCGTAGATGGCCATCCCGTAGCCGAGGTCCGGCGCGTCCGATTCGCCCATGCCGCGAAGGTCGGGCGCAATGCGGCGGTAGCCCTCGAGGGCATCCATCTGGTCGCGCCAGATGCTACGGTCGAACGGGTAGCCGTGCACGAACAGGATGGCGGGACCGTCGCCCCGGATCTCGACCGCGAGGCTCACCCCATTGACCGTGAGCCGCTGCGCGCCGCCGGAGGCGCGCCGCGCGTGCATGAACTCGCCGAACTCCGGCGGCACCGGGATGGGGCGGCCATCGCGGTTGATGCACACGAAGACGAACTCGGCGGTGGCGATGAGCACGTCGTCCCTCACCCGGCGGGCCGTCTGCCGCATGGTGAAGCTGGTACGGCCGTGATGGGTCAGCGCCTGGTGGAAACGGAGGACGTCGCCGGGGAAGGCGGCGGCGTGATAGTCGATCACCGTTTTCCGCACCGCAGGCCACGCGCCGGCCCGGGTGAAGACATCGATGCCGGGGCCCCGCACCAGCATCTCCCACCGGGCCCGCTCGAACAGGCTCAGGAACGAGGCCTGGTTCAGATGCCCGAACGCGTCACACTCGTCGGGATAGACCGTGAGGTCGATCTCGCTGGGATGGAGCATGGGAACAAGATACGTGGCCGCGGCGCGCCGAGCGAAAACGTGGTCGGGCGGCTACACTTCCGGCGACCGCCCGGAGCCCAGCGTTCCGCTACCCCTCATCCTCATTCCCCACCACCTATGAAGCCCGCCACCGACTACATCCGGCACGCCGCCCGGCTCGCCCGCAAACTGCAGATGGACGCGGCCATGGGCGGGACAGCACCCCAGCCCGACGCGGAGTTCTATAAGACGCTGTCGAAAGCGTTGGACGAGATCGCCGCGGGGCTGGAGCTGGTGTCGAAGCCACGTGAGTGACGTTCCACTGATCCAGTCGCAGCCGGAGCTGGAGTCGCTGTTCGAGCGCCTCCGGCGCGAGCCGCTGCTGGCCGTGGATACAGAGGCCGCGAGCTTCCACCGGTTCACTGACCGGGTCTACCTGCTGCAGGTGAGCTCGCGGCACGAGACCGCGGTGGTCGATCCGCTGGCTACCCGCGGCCTGGGCCCGCTGGGAGCGGTCCTGGCCGACCCCGAGATCGAGATCGTGTTCCACGACGCGGACTACGACCTCCGACTGCTGGATCGCGAGTATGGCTTCCGGGCCACCAACGTGTTCGACACCAGGATCGCGTCCCAGCTGCTGAACGAGCCCGGGATCGGACTCGCGGCGCTGCTCGAGAAGTATCTGGGCGTGCGCCTCGACAAACGGTTCCAGCGCGCCGACTGGTCGGCCAGGCCGCTGTCGCCGGCCATGCTGGAATACGCGGCGTCCGATACCCGGCACCTGCCGGAGCTGCGGGACATCCTCAAGGCCCAGCTCGAGGGCAAGGGACGACTGGGCTGGGCCATGGAGGAGTTCGCGCTGGTGGACGACATCCGTGGGACTCAGCCGGACACCGAGCCCGGCTATCTCCGGATCAAAGGGGCGAAGGCCCTCAAAGGGCGGGAGCTGGCCGTGCTGCGGGAGCTGTTCGCGTGGCGGGAAGGGGTGGCCCAGCGAGCCGACCGGGCGACGTTCCGGGTGCTCAACAACGAGCCGATGCTGGCCCTGGCGAAGCATCCCCCGGCTGATCTGGCCGCCCTCAGGACCATACCTGGCATCAGCGCTGATCAGGTCGAGCGGCGCGGGCGCGACATCCTGGCGGCCGTGCAGCGGGCCATGGAAATGCCGGACCGGGATCTACCCCGGATCGAGCGGGCACCGCGCCGGGCCTACGACCCGGCGTTCGACGCCCGGCTCGAGCGACTGAAGGCGGCTCGGAACCGGCTGGCCGGCGACCTCGATCTGCAGCCGGGTGTGCTCTGCCCCAACGGCACGCTCGAGGCGATCGCGAAGGCGAATCCCGCGGGCCTGGACGAGCTGGCACAGCTGCCGGAGCTCCGGCGATGGCAGCTCCGAACCATCGGGGAGGCGCTGCTGGCCGCGCTCAAGGCCCCGTCCGGTACCGACGCCCCGTCGGACGACGCCTCACGGGTCAGTCGGTAACTGCATGCAAATCAACTGGTTGATTGGCAGCTGGCGCCGAGATGGTTTGATGATGGCGCGATGGAGTTGCTTTCAGTCACCGGTCAGAACCCCAGAAACGCCCTGACCCGGGGATCCATCTTCTCCGGCGTCCAGTAGGGGTCCCAAACCAGGTCCACATCGACCGACTCGACGCCTTCCATGTCGGTCAACACCCGCTTCACATCGTCGAGGATCTCGGTCCCGGCCGGACACCCCGGACTGGTGAGCGTCATCTTGACGCGGACCCGGCCGTGATCGGCCACCTCTACATCGTACACCAGCCCGATGTCGATGATGTTCAGGTTGAGCTCCGGATCCTTCACGGCGCGGAGCGCCTTGCGGACGGCATCGGGAGCGGGAGCCGGGGGGGCGGGGATCGGATTGGGAGTGGGGTCGGTCATACCCGTATCCTAACGGCTTGCCGGCAGCCTGCCACTCAGGGGCCCGGGCACCGGGAGGGCGAGGCGCCGGTCAGCAGCGAGCCACCAGCTCCTGCTGGCAGCCGTGCGGGACCAGCCGGACCGTGGCGTCGCTGAGCGTTGCCCGCACCACCTTGAGCTCCTTGACCGATTCCCGGATGCGGGGGTCGAACGCCCGGTTGGTCAGGAAAACCAGGAAGAGATCGCGGGCAGGGTCGATCCACAGCTCGGTGCCGGTAAACCCGGTGTGGCCGTAGGACGCGTCGCTTACCAGGGTCCCGAACACGCTCGGCTCGTCGGGCTTGACCTCGGGTGTATCCCAGCCGAGGAGGCGCGGGCCGCTGCGAGGTCCCTTGGTAAGAAACCGCCGGACCGTTTCGGGGCTGACCCACTGACCTTTCGGCCCGGCGCCCGAGCGAAGCCAGACTTGCGCATACCGGGCGAGATCCATCCCGGTCGAGAATACGCCCGCATGTCCCGCCACACCGCCCATGGCCACGGCATTCTGATCGTTTACGTCGCCCGGCACCGGCTTGCCCCGCCAGATCCCGCTGGGCGCGATCCGGCGTTTGAGCCTGGCGGAAGGACGGTACATCGTCTGAGTCAGGCCGAGCGGCTCGAACACCTCACGGCGGGCCAGCTGGTCGAGCGGGATGCCCGCGACCTTCTCCTCGATGAGGCCGAGAAACAGGGCGTTGAGATCGCTGTACTCGGCGCTGTCTCCCGGGGTGCGGATCAGCGGCTGGGCATAGAGCAGGTCGACCGCGCGTGCCCGACTGCCGCGGGCCTTCACGTAGAACGGCACGTAGCTCTTGAGGCCACTGGTGTGGTCCAGCAGCATGCGGACCGTGACGTCGTTCTTGAGGCCACCCACGAATCTCGGCAGGTAGCGACGCACGGGGGCGTCGAGATCCAGCTTCCCCTTGTCCACCAGCCGCATGGCCACGCTGGCGGTGCTCACCACTTTGGTGATGGAAGCGACATCCCACAGCGTCGAGTCAGGATCCGGGATCGGGGAGGAGGGGCTCCAGGTGTAGTGGCCGTAGCCCCTGGCGTACATCAGCGAATCTCGCCGGCCAATCACCACCACCGCACCGGGGTAGATCCCTTTTCGAATCCCGTCCTGCACGGCGGCATCGATCTCGGAGAACGATTGAGCCCGCGCGGGGGTCGGTCCCAGCGCCATCAGGAGTGCCCCGCACCCGAGCATCGTCGACCACGTGATCGACCCCATGCGACTCTCCGCCTTGCAGACATGGTTCGCACCCGGCGCGTTGAGGATGCCGGCCTGCGCCGGCTGGCCGCGCTCCAATTGTCACCCGGCAGGGATCGCGACGCCAAGTGCGAAACCGAGCTTTGGGCCAATGGGACCGGGAAGGGACCAGACGCAGCCGCCGCTTTCACAGGCAACCATCGTGCCCGAGGCTGCTGTCGCCGAATTCATTGGCGATGATCCGGCGGCGGAGGCGGCTACTGCGCCTCGTCGGAAATGTCCCGTACGGGGCCGGGAGGCAGGCGATAGAGCACGGCCGCCGTTCGGCGATCGCGATCGGAGAGGGTGCTGGTCCGCGTGGCCGGGTACATCACGTCGTTGGAGTCGGCCGAGTGTGGCAGGCCGATAGCATGCCCGGTCTCGTGCACGGCCACGGACAGGAGGGCATCGTCGGGCAGCACGACGCCGGCGTTGGTGCGCAACGCGAGCGAGACGAGGGCGCGGCGCACCCGGCCCGATTGGTCCCAGGTGAGGTCGGTCTGGCCGGCGCGGTCGAAATCGAAGTGATCGATCCATCGCACCAGGATGTCGGCCTTGCTGGTGTCGCTCACCACCTCGAAGCGCAAGCCGATGCCGAGGCTTTCCCACCGGTCGAGTGAAGTCCGCACGTAGCCCGAGAGCTTGGGCGACCAGTTGGGCACCCCGCCCTCGATGATGGCCACGCGGATCGGGGACCCCCAGCGGTCGGGCCAGCGACGCACGACCGAATCGGTGCTGAGGATCAGGGAGTCGAGGTAGGTCGAATTGGCTTCGCGGCTGAGCGCCTCCCGCGCGGCAAGGCGGGCCAGCCGCGCTTCGCCGGCGGACCGGGTGGGGCGGGAAGCCACACGGGTGCCGCTGCCAGCGTCGCCCGCGCCCAGCTTGGGCGTCGCGCTGCTGGTGGCCCTGGTAACTGGCTCGGCGGCGGCCAGCCGGCGTCGGGTGGCCTCCAATGCCCGGTCGGCCAGAACCAGGAACAAGAGGCCCAGGGTGACCAATGGCAGGAGATGATTGCGCCGCATGCGCACAATATGGAGCACTTTCCGCTCCTGCCGCCAGCCGTCCCCCCGGCTGGCGCCGGAACCCTCGGCCGTCTAACATTTTGCCACCTTTTGAGGCGGACCGAGGACCCGGGAGGACGCTCTGAACCTGATGGACCGATTCGCCCGGGCGCTGGTGCGTTGGCGCTACGCGGTGCTGGTGTTCTGGGCGGCGGTCGGGACGGTCGCAGCCGTTCGTGCCCCGGCGACGCCGGGCCTCCTCAATATTCGGGGTGGGAGCAATCGGCCGACGGAGGCCTCCCGCACCGAGGACCTGCTCAACACCCGTTTCAGCCGGCCGATCGGCGAGTTCTTCGCCGTCACCCTCCAGGCACCAGCCTCGTTCGACTCCGCCGGGCCCCGCGCCGTCCTCGACACCGTTCTCGGAGCCCTGCGACGCCAGCCCTACGTCCGCGGGCTGGTCTCCTACCGCTCGACCAACGACACCACGTTCGTGAGCCGGGACCGTCGCTCGACCTTCGTCATCGTGGCGCTCGAGGCGACGCCGGGAGACAGCTCGGGCTCGCTGGTTCAGCCGGTGCGCGATCTCGTCAAGGCAACGATGGGCCGGCTGCCCGACGGTGAGCGGTACCGGGTCCGCGTGACCGGCCGGGCACCGCTCGACCTCGACGTGCGCACCATCGTCGCGCGCGACAGCGCGGAGGGCGAAAAGCGTCTGCTGCCGCTCACGCTCCTGATCCTGGTGCTCGCCTTCGGCGCGCTGGTGGCCGCCGCGTTGCCGCTTGTCGTCGGCGTGCTGGCGATCGCCGTGTCACTGGCGATCATCGGGCTGCTCGCGCGGGTGACACCGATGTCGGTGTTCGTGCTCAACATGACCACGATGATCGGGCTGGGCGTCGGGATCGACTACTCGCTGCTGGTGGTCACCCGGTTCCGGGAGGAGCTGGCGCGGGGCGCGCGACGCCAGATCGCGGCGGTCAACACCCTCGCGACCGCCGGTCGCGCCGTGATCACCTCGGGGCTCACGGTGGTGGTGGGCTTCGGCGCGCTGCTGCTCACGCCGCTCATCGAAACCCGGAGCGTCGGCATCGGGGGGCTCATCGTCGTCGCGGTGGCGGTGAGCCTGTCGATCACCCTCCTCCCCGCCCTGCTCGCCATCCTCGGCCGGGAGATCGACCGCCCGAAATGGCTGGCGCGACGGCTCGCCTGGTATCACGCGCCCCAGGTGTGGGAAAAGTGGGCGCGCACGCTGAGCCGGCATCCGGTTCGCGCGATGGGCTACGGCGGCGCGATGATCGCCATCCTCACGTTCCCGGTCTTCTTCATCAAGATCGGACTGCCCTCGCGTCACTGGTGGCCCACCGGCACGGAGGCCGGCGAAGGGCTCGACGTGCTGACGGCGATGGGCGTGGCGGGATTCATCCAGCCGGTTCGGGTGGTGGTCCAGGTACCCGAGGGCCGCTCCGCGGTCGATGCCACCGCTCTCCGGGGGCTCATGACCCTGAGTGACTCGCTCCGGGCCGACCCCCGCGTGCGCGAGGTCCGGAGCCTCGTCACCATCGAGCCCAAGGGCAGCCTGCTGAGCTATTCGGTGCTCTACAGCGATCTGCCGGCGGCGCGCGCCAAGTACCCCGACTTTCTCGATGCCTACCTGAGCAGCGACCAGCGCCTGGCGCTGCTGGACGTGATCCTGGCCGACACCACCTCGCTCACCACGGCGACGGATGTGGTGCTTCGGGCCCGGCAGCTCGCCAAGGCCGAGCTCCGGGGCACCAAAGGCATGCAGGTCACGGTTGGCGGTTACTCGGCCGCCGCGCTCGACTTCCAGGAAGACCTGCTGGCCCGCTTCCCGCTGCTCGTCATCCTGATCCTCGGCGCCACGGCGGTGATGCTGGCGATCGCGTTCAAGTCGGTGCTGGTGCCCGTCAAGGCCATCATCATGAACACGCTGTCGGTGAGCGCCACCTTCGGCCTTCTCGTGCTGGTGTTCCAGCACGGGGTTGGGTCCGGGATCTTCGGCCTCACCGGTCCCACCTCCGCGATCTTCGTCGCGGTGCCGGTCCTCGTGTTCGCCGTGGTATTCGGGCTCAGCATGGACTACGAAGTGTTTCTGCTGAGCCGGATCAAGGAGGCCTTCGACCGGAGCGGACGGAACACCGAGGCCACCATGGAGGGCCTGAGCGCCACCGCCTCGGTGATCACCTCGGCGGCGCTCATCATGATCCTGGTGTTCGGGATCTTCGCCTTCGCGCGCGTGCTCGCGATGCAGCTCATGGGGTTCGGGCTGGCCGTGGCGGTGCTGCTCGACGCCACCGTGATCCGGATGGTGCTGGTGCCCGCGTTCATGCAGGCGATGGGACGGTGGAACTGGTGGCCCGGGGTGCGGCGTATCCGGCCCAAGAACCGGCTGAGCTCGGAGATGCCGGAGCTGCAGGGGTAAGGCGCGTCTACCGGGGGCGGAAGCTCACCACGCTGGCGGCGAAAGCGCTGAGGCGCGAAGCGAAGGTCACGATGGCCCAGCCGACCACGGCGAGCAGCACCAGCGCCCAGGCGAGGCCCATGGCGGCATAGCGGCGGGACCGATCGCGCGGCGGGCCGCTCGGCGGGCGGGGCGGCAGCCCGGCGGCGCGAACCCGGGCAAAGGCCTCACGGCGGCGTGCGAGTCCGTCGTCATCCTCCGGCAGGCTCCGCACGAGCGCGGTCACCGAGGGCAGCGGAGGCAGCCCCAGGCCGGGCGTCGCGGGCCGGTAGCGGAGGCGATCTTCCCACGCTCCGCGAATCTCGGGGTGCACCCCGAGCGGCTGCCAGCTCTGGCGCGCGACGTCGAACAGCGCCGACGTCGGCTGGACCAGGGCGGCTTCCAGCGCGTCGAGCACGGCCTCGACGTCGGCGAACTCGAGGTCGCCGGCATCGGGATCGGTACAGATGAAGCGCGGCGATCGACTCATCGCTTGGCGTCCAGCCAGTTGGGGCCCACCCCGATATCCACCACCAGCGGCACCCGCAGCTCCACCACGTGCTCCATGTGCTCGCGCACCAGCCGGCCCAGGGCCTCGATCTCTTCGGGCGGCGCCTCGAAGACCAGCTCGTCGTGGACCTGCAGCAGCATGCGGCTCCGAAGCTTGTGCTCCCGAATCGCGTCATGGATCCGGATCATCGCCAGCTTGATGAGATCGGCCGCCGAGCCCTGGAGGGGTGAGTTCTGCGCGTTCCGCTCACCGTAGGCCCGCATGTTGAAGTTGCGGTCCTTGATCTCGGGGATGTAGCGGCGGCGCTTGAAGATGGTCTCGACGTAGCCCTGCTCGCGCGCCAGCCGGATCTGGCGATCGAGGAAGCCGCGCACCCCGGCGAAGCGCTCGAAGTACCGGGCGATGAAGTTCTTCGCGTCGTCCATCGAGATGCCGAGCTGCCGGCTGAGCGCGAACGGGCCCTGGCCGTAGATGGTGGCGAAGTTGATGGTCTTGGCCCGCGCCCGCATGTCGGCCGTCACCTGCTCGAGCGGGACGTTGAAGATGAGCGCGGCCGTCTGGCGATGGATGTCGCCACCCTGGTGGAACGCTTCGATGAACGCCGGGTCGCCCGAGAGATGCGCCATGATGCGCAGCTCGATCTGCGAGTAGTCGGCCACCAGGAACTGCCAGCCGGCCCGGGGCACGAACCCACGCCGGATCTCTTCTCCGCGCGGGGTGCGGACCGGGATGTTCTGCAGGTTGGGGTCGGACGAGCTGAGGCGGCCGGTAGCGGCGCCGGTCTGGTTGAAGCTGGTGTGGATCCGTCCGGTGTGGCGGTTCACCGTGGCGGGCAGCGTGTCGACGTAGGTGCTCTTGAGCTTCTGCAGCTCGCGGTAGTCGAGAATGAGGCGCGGCAGGGCGTGCCCCATGGCGGCCAGCTGCTCGAGCACGTCCGCGTCGGTACTGGGGCCGGTCTTGGTGCGCTTGAGCACGGGCAGCTGCTGCTTGTCGAACAGGATCGTGGCGAGCTGCCGCGGCGAGTTGAGATTGAGGGCCTCGCCCGCCACCGTGGCGATCTCCCCCTCGAGCCGGCGGAGCTCCGCGCTCAGCTCGGCGTCGAGCCGGGCGAACACCGCCGGGTCGATCGAGATGCCGTCCCACTCCATGTCGGTGAGCACCGGGACCAGCGGCATCTCGATCTCGCGCAGCAGCGGCTCCATCGCGATGTCCCTGAGCGCGGGCGCGAAGTAGTCGTGCAGGGCCAGCACGGTCGTCGCATCGCTGCCGCAGTAGCTCGCCGCGGCCGGCACCGACACCTCGGCGAACGGGATCTGCGCCTTGCCCCGGCCGGTGAGATCGGCGTAGGTCTGGAGGGTGCGGCCGAAATGCTCCAGGCAGAGCGTATCGATCGCGTGCGATCGGCGGCCGGGATCGAGGACGAAGCTCGCCAGCATCGAATCGTAGGCCACGCCCGCCAGCTCGACGCCCGCGCGCCGCAGCACCTGCCAGTCGTACTTCACGTTGTGGGCGGCCTTCTTGACCGACGGATCCTCGAGCAGTGCCACCAGGGGCGCCATGGCGAAATCGCCGATGGGCGGCAGGTTCTTCACCGGCTCCGGTGCCGCCAGCTCACCCCCCGACGGCACGTGGCCGAGCGGCAGATACCACACCTCCGTCGGGCTCGCGGCCAGCGAGAGCCCCACCAGCTCGGCGTCGTGCGGGGCCAGCGAGGTCGTTTCGGCGTCGAGACCGACCAGGGGAGCGGCGCGGAGCCGCGCGATCAGCGCAGGCAGCTCATCCGGGTCGTCGAGGACGGTGACCTCGAGCGTCCGCTCCTCGTCGAGCGCGTGCCAGTCGGCGGCGGTCGCCGGGAGCGTCGCGGTGGCCGCCTGCGCGGCTTCGCCCGCGCCCGACTCGGGCGCCGGCGCGCCATACGAACCCGCGCTGTCGTCGGGCACCGTCGCCGGCGTTGCCGCGGCCGGCGGGACGGTTTCGGCGGTCCCCGCTCCCCCCGGGCCGCCCAGCCGCTTGGCCAGGGAGAAGAATTCGAGCTCGGTCAGGATCCGGATGAGCGCGTCCCGGTCCGGCTCGCGCAGCACGAGATCGTCCACGTCGAGCTCGACCGGCACGTCGCGCTTGATGGTGACGAGCTCCCTCGAGAGCCGGGCGTTGTCGGCCTGGCCGATCAGTGCCTCCCGGGTACGCTTGGCGGTGATCTCGGAGGCGCGTGCGAGGATGGTGTCCAGGTCGCCGTAGTCGGCGAGCAGCTTCTGCGCGCCCTTCTCGCCGATGCCCTTGACGCCGGGGACGTTGTCGGAGCTGTCGCCCACCAGTGCCAGGAAATCCACCACCTGCTGCGGGGGCACCCCCAGCCGCTCGGCGCCGTTCGACTCATCCACCCACACCTCGTCCACCGCCGCCGGGCCGCCGCGCCCGGGGTTCAGCAGGGTGATGCCCGGACCGATGAGCTGATAGAAATCCTTGTCGCCCGAGACGATTACCGAGCGGAGGCCGCGGGCCGCGCCGGCGGTGGCCAGGGTACCGATGACATCGTCGGCCTCGTAGCCGCGCACCGCCACCAGCGGAATCCGGAACGCGTCGAGCAGCGCGCAGATCCGCTCGACGGCGCGATCGAAATCGGCCTGCAGCGAGTCGTCCAGCTTCTCGCGGGTGGACTTGTATTCGGGATAGCGCGCTTCGCGGAACGAGGTGCCCGCGTCGTTGACCCAGGCCACGTAGTCGGGCCGGTACTTGTCGCGCAGCCGAAGGAGGAAGTTCACCACGCCCCAGGCGGCGGAGGTGTTCTCCCCCTTGGTGGTCCGGAGCGGTCTCGCGATCATCGCGAAGAAGGCGCGATAGATCAGCGCATAGCCGTCGATGAGGAAGAGCTGGGGCGGAGTGTGGTTGGGCATCAGAGGGAAGATAAGGGCGAAAAGCGAGGGCGCCCTGCCCTGGCGGGCGCCCTTGTCCCGGAGGAAGCCCCTGCCCCGGAGGAAGCCCCCTGCCCCGAGGCTTCCCTGCCCTAGCTCTGGCGCCGCAGCCTGGCCAGCGTGCGCTCGTAATCCGCGCGGCTGGTGGGGAGGAGCCGGAGGCGTCCGAATCCGCTCTCGTCCCGGAAGAAGAGCTCGAGCCGCAGGTTGATATAGCTCCAGCGCAGGATCCGGTTGGCGGTCGTGCCAGGCGTGTTTTCGACCACTTCGTCGGGCGGGCCCAGGTTGACGTAGACCTCGCCGCGATCGGTGCGCCAGCCGGGCACGCCCTCGTCGTTGAACCGCTGGTTGGCCTGGGCGATCCGGGTGAAGTACGAGTTGAGCGCTTCGTTCTCGGGCGTGGCGGTATTGGGATCGGTCGAGGTGTAGAATTCCCGCCACAGGCGCGCCCGTTCGGATTCGGGCGCCTTCCGCATCGCGTTCACCTCTTCGTCGTGCCCGAAGTAGCGCAGCAGATCCAGCATCTCGTCGAAATTGGTGACCACCCACGCATTGGTGAACGAGACGAGAGCGGAGACCTGGCGTTCGTTGGTCCCTTCCCCAACGATCAGCTTGAGCTCGCCCAGTGCCACGCTGTCCGGCGACAGTCGAACCACCTGGCTCTCGACCGGGTGGCCGCCGCGGAAATGGAGCTCATTCTGGTGCACCACGTTCTGCTGCTCGTCCACCACCTTGAACGGCACGGTGGTCGGCTTGGTGAAGGCGTAGCCCTCGATGTAGGCCAGCAGCGTGTCGCTGCCGTACCCCACCGAGCCACGCGGATTCAGCACCAGGTTGAGTGGATCGGTCAGGGTCCCCCGCCCCGTCGCCTGGTACGCGAGGATGGGGGCGCTGGTGGTGCCGGCGGCAAAGCTCGGCGCGGTGAAGTCGGCCTGGGCGCGGCTCTCGGACGTGGATCCGACGTCGCGCACCGTCGCGCTCACGTGGTAGGTACCCGGCGTGAGCCGAAGGATCTGCTGAAACAGGATGCTCTCGTCGGCCCGCTGGGTCTCCTGGAACGTGGGCACCCGCACGATCTCCTCCCGGGCCACGTCCACCGAGGGCACGCCCTCGCGCTTGAATGACAGGCTCACCCGGTACCGCGCCACGAAGACGTTCCCTTCCCGCTGGAACGCGAGCGACCGGTTCTCGAGCGAGAGGCCGAAGACGCCGATCACGGAGTCCGCCGGCGCCCCTGCGAACGCGACCGTGCCCACGAACGGCAGCGGTTGGTCAGCCGCCAGACGCCCGAGGCGCTGGTAGTACTGGGTGGTGTTGAGCACCCGGGTGAGGGTTTCCGACGGCGTGGGCTCGCGCTCGCTGCCCACGCGGCTCCAGCTGCCGCAGCCGAGGGACGCCACGAGCCCGAGTGAGAGAACCAGCCGACGCATCGGAGACTCCGGAAGAAAGCGGATGGACGCGCGCGATTGCCGGCGCGGCGGAAGGTTAAAGTCGCTCACGGGAACGCCTCACGCAACTTGCTGCGAGCACGGATTCTCGGTACCTTGGCGGATCCATGAGCACCGACAACCTGGTGGGACGGACGGTGGCCGGGTACCACCTCGCGGAGTACATCGGCGAGGGCGGCACGGCCACGGTCTATCGCGCGGAGCACCCCGAGCGTGGCCGCGCCGCGGTCAAGATCCTGCGGCCTCGGCTGGCGCAGGACCCCATCGCGGTCAAGCGATTCCTGCGCGAAGCGGAGTATGGCGCCCGGGTAAGCCATCCCAACATCGTGCAGACCTACGACTACGGCGCCACCGACGGATTGCATTACCTGGCCCTCGAGTGGGCCCAGGGCGAGCCGCTGGCCGAGTTCATCAACCGATCGGGGCAGCTCGCGCCTCCGCTGGTGGCCACCATCGTCGAGCAGCTGGGCGCGGCGCTCGCCAGCGCGCACAAGGCCGGGATCATTCATCGGGACCTCAAGCCCGCCAACATCATGTACGATCCCGCGAGCCAGAAGGCCAAGCTGCTGGACTTCGGGATCGCGCGCGACGCGGAGCTCAGCCCGGAGGAGCGACTCACCCGCGCCGGCTTCTTCGTAGGAACGCTCCAGTATGTAGCGCCCGAGACACTGAGCGGTGAGCTGGTGAACGAGCAGGCCGACGTGTACAGTCTGGCGACGATCGCGTACTACATGCTGACGACGGAGTTGCCGTTCACCGGCAAGAGTCCGAGGGAGTTGTTCCAGCAACTACTTACACAGAGCCCGGTACCGCTCAACCAAGCCGTTAAAGGGCTTCGATTTCCGGCCCCGGTCGAGGCGGCGGTCATGCGAGGGCTGGAGCGGGATCTGACCAAGCGTTCCAAGACGGTGGACGAATTCGCCACCGAGTTGTGCACGGCCATCCGGAACGGCGGAGGAAAGCGAGGCTTCCTGGCCTCGCTGTTCGGCAAGGGCGGGGAGTGAGCGACGCGGAACAACTCCGCCGCCTGTTGCTCGAGCGATCGGTCCGCCGCGGCGACTTCGTTCTCGCCTCAGGGCAACGTTCTTCCTACTACATCGACTGTCGCCCCACCACCATGAGCGCCGAGGGCCAGGTGCTCATCGGTCGACTGGGGCTGGCCGCGCTCCAGGCGGCGGGCTGGCATCCGCGCGCGATCGGCGGGCTCACCATGGGCGCCGACCCGGTGGCCTACGCCATCGCGGCCGCGAGCTGGGGCAGCGGCTCGAGCATCGACGCGTTCAGCGTTCGGAAGGAAGCCAAGGGACACGGGACCGGCCGTCTGATCGAAGGGAACTTCCAGGCCGGCGATTCCGTGGTGGTGGTCGAGGACGTGATCACCTCCGGCGGGTCCGCCGAGCGGGCGATCTCGGCCATCCAGGAAGCCGGCGGCCGGGTGCTTGGCGTGCTGGCCGTGGTCGATCGGGAGCAGGGGGGCAGGGAACACCTCGCCCAGCTCGGCCATAAGGTTGTTTCCATTACAACTACTACAGCGCTCGGCCTGATGGCCAGTGCGGCAGGCTCAGCACAGTAAAGAGCTTGTACCTGCGTGGCCTGACGGCAGGGCGCGCTGCTGCCCATGCGGTCCGGCTGGTCCCAAGGACGGATCGGATCACGCGTGAGGGTCAGGTCAGCTCGATCCGCACCTGCAGCGGCTCGCCGTCGACGCTGAGAAGGTTGGCCAGCGTCCGGGTCCCGTGACGCCGGAACTGGAGCGCCACGCGCGACCGGCCGATGGCCAGCCCGGAAACCGTGAGATCGCCGAGGAAGTCCGGCAGGACCGGATCGCGAACGTGGAGGATCCGCGCCGGAGCTTCGGCGTAGATCCCGAGCATGGCCTGGAGCAGCATGTAGAGCGACCCGGAGGCCCATGCCTGGGGCGAGCAGCTCACCGGGTAGTTCACCGGACGGGCACTCCGCTGGCGCGTCATGCCACAGTACAGCTCCGGCAGCCGCATGAAGTCGGAATGAACGCCCGCCTCGTACATGGCTCGCACGATGGGCGCGGCCGCGCGCGCGTGCCCGTGGAGCGCCATGCCGAGGACCATGATGGCGTTGTCGTGCGGCCAGATCGAGCCGTTGTGGTAGCTCATCGGGTTGAAGACGGGGTGCGACGCGCTCAGCGTCCGCACGCCCCAACCGGAGAAGAAGTCCGCCTCCAACAGTCGGGCCGAGAGTCGTCGCGCCATCTCGGGCGTGGGCACCCGACTCCACAGCAGGTGGCCGGCGTTGCTGGCGGCGGTGGGCACCGGCCGCTTGCGCCCGTCCAGGGCGATGGCAAACGTCCCCAGCTTGTCCATCCAGAACGCCGAGCGGATCCGGTTCCGGAGCTCCGAGGCCTCGCGGCGGAGTGCCGCACTCCGCTCGGGCTGGCCCAGGTGCCGGAACAGCTCGGCCATCCGCAGCTTGGCGTCGTACACGTAGCCCTGCACTTCGACCAGCGCGATCGGCGGCTCGGGCAGCCGGCCATCGGGGAAGGGGACCCCGTCGCCCGAATCCTTCCAACCCTGATTCACCAGCCCCTTCGGTGACGTGCGGGCGTACTCGACGAAGCCGTCGCCGTCCAGGTCGCCGTAGCGCGCGATCCAGTCGAGGGCCCGCTCGGCGTGCGGCAGGAGGTCCCGAGCGAGGTCCAGATCGCCGGTCCAGCGCCAGGCCTCGTGCAGCAGGATGAGCCACAGCGGGGTGGCATCGACGCTCCCGTAGTAGGGCACGTGCGGGATCTCACCGCTCCGCGCCATCTCGCCTCGACGAAGCTCGTGGAGAATCTTGCCCGGCTGCTCCTCGGTAAACGCGTCTTCCCGCTCGCCCTGGCGCCGCGCGAGATAGCGGAGCGTATCGACGGCGATGCGCGGCTGGAGCGGCAGGGTCTGGAGGGACGTGATGATCGAGTCGCGGCCGAAGACAGTCGAGTACCAAGGGATGCCGGCCGAGATGACGGGATCGCCATCGACTCGGACGTACAAGGCACGGAGGTCGTCGGCGGCACGGTACAGGAGCGAGTCGAAGTCGGCGACGTCGGTTTCCCACCGGCTGTTCCCCTCGTGCCATGCCCGGTAGACCCGGTCGAGCGCTGGGCGGCATTCATCCAGCCCGCGGATGGCTGGCGCGACGCGGTCGGTCCCGTCGACCGCCGAGATCTCCCACTCGAGCTCGATGGGACGGTCGGGCTCGAGCCGCAGATTCCAGCGGGCGCTGTGCTCGGTGAGCCGGTCGGGGCGGCGAGCGAAGCGGATCACGGTTCGGATCAGACGACCGTCGCGGCCGCGGTAGGCGAGCTCGATGGTGTCGGCCTGCGCGCGGGGAGCGAAATACTGGCCCCGGACCTCGCGCCGCCATCCGCGCACCTCGAAAATGTCCGCGAAATCGGACCCGAAGGCGAGCTCGACCCAGTAGTCGGTAGGGACGCCCAGATACCCGGTCAGGGTCACGCGCTCCGCCAGACGGTCGTCGAGCGCGAGCTCCCGGCGGATGTGAACCACGTTCCTGGGGTCCCAGGGATCGCCACCGAACGCCAGATTGGAGATCGCCAGGTCGACCTGGGCGCCGTACGCGCTGGGCACCTGGGCCGATAGCAGATCGGGGCCGCCGCCGTGGAAGGACAGGGCGTAGTGGCTCAGGATCCGGGTGTCGTCCTGGAACAGACCCAGCGAGCACACCCCGGCCGGCGCGATGTTGCCGTGGAGATCGGCCAGCATGAACAGCCGATCGTGCTTGAGCACCAGAGCGCGCTCGGCCAGACGCTCGCTGGCGCACTCGATGGTGGGGTAGCCCACGGCTTCCGTCATCGAGACGGGCCGCAGGTCGGTGCTCAGGTGCTCTGCGAGCCCCGCGTGCGGGGGGGCTGCGGCCGTACGGCTCATGCGGCGGTGATCGGCCACCGACCGCCAAGGGTCATCTCTTCCACCGCCTCGTGGTAGAGCCGCTCGTATTCCGAGGTCATTCGCCGGCTGTTGAACCGCGTGGCCGCGCGGGACCGGATGGCCTGCCGATCGAGCCGGTCGACCGGGCCGCCGGGCCGGATGAACCCGACCAGCTCCTCGAACGTGTCCGCGATCAGCCCCGTCACGCCGTGCTCGACCAGTTCGGGCACGCTGCCCCGCCGAAAGGCGACAACCGGGCACCCCGACAGCATCGCCTCGATGAACGTCAGCCCGAACGGCTCATTCCACTCGATGGGAGCGACCAGGGCGCGAGCGTCCCGCAACAGCGGCACCTTCTGGCCGCTGCCGATGCAGCCCAGGTAGGTCACGTGAGGGCGGCGGAGGCGCGGCTCGACTTCGCTGCGACCGAAATCGGCGTTCCGGGGATGCGTTTCGCCGGCCACCCGAATGGGCACACCGGCCTGCTCGGCGGCATCGATCGCAATGTGGACGCCTTTTTCGGGCGCGAACCGCCCCACAAAGCAGACGAACGGGCCCGGGCGCTGGGTCCAGCGGAACCGCGACGGATCGAGGCCGTGGTGGATGATCGTGCAGCGGGCGACGCCGGTTTCCCGGCGGGACTGATCCCCGGAGATGGCGACGAACGACACCTCCGGGAACTGGGCGTAGTAGGCAGACAGCTCGGGGTCGCGGGCATGGTGCAGGGTATACACCAGCGGCGTTCCCGGCACGAACCGGCCCATCGCCAGCGCCGCCGCGCCGTGGGCATGGATCACGTCATAGCGACCCTGTGCCACCTCGCTCATGGCCCAGGCAGTGTGATTCAGGTCGGTAAAGGATCCGGGTGGCCATTGCGCAGTGGGGTACAACGAGCACAGCGGTGCGCGGGTTCGGGAGTCTCCGGTCGCGAACAAGGTGACATCGTGACCGCGATCCAGCAGCCCTTCGACCAACTCGTAAACCACCAGCTCCGTTCCCCCGTAGAGTCGAGGGGGCACCGGAACGAACGGTGTGGACACCATGGCAATTCGCATACGTGGCATGACCCATCTGGAACGGCCCGGGGTCGACGGCCGGCCAATCCCGCACCCGACCCCACGCTTTATCAACAGTTACACTCGTGGGCAGGGGTCGGCAACCACCTCGATGCCTGTGGGACTGTCCATGCGCTCCGTCACGTTTCCGTGCAGCCGGTGGCCGCTTTTCGCACCCAGTGAGCGTGTGCCCACCTTCGACGTGCGAGGGACCATCTGATGATCACACACCGAGTCGGGGCCGTTTTGGCCGCATGGACCGCGGCCAGACCTCGTCCGACAGTGGTGCCACCTGGACCGTGGCCTTGGACGGCCTTTACATCAAGCGAAAGGGCTAGCCCGGTCCAGGCCGACTAGTTCGCGATGAGGCGCAGGGGCCGAAGCGGCGAACGGACCGTGCGGGTATCGGCCATGAGGGCGCGAACCCACCAGCGGTACTCGCCTGGCGGCAGCGCGCGAGCCGAGTCCGGTGTGGCGGAGGTATCCGCGGTGGCGGCCGATGCGGCGACGGCCCCCGTGCTGTCCAGCAGCTCGACCTCGTAGCGGGTCGCTCCCGCCACCCGGCGCCAGACGAACGTGAGTGGCTGGCCCGCCGGCATGTCGGCCTCGGGCTGGACCAACACGACACCGCCAGTCTCGCCGCGGCTGGTATCATCCGCGGGGTGGCGCAGGAGCTGGCGGCCGAGCCCGACCGCGAGCAGCAGCGTGGCGGCGAGAGCGGCGGGCATGACCCAGCTGCGGCGCGTGGCGCCGCCGGTCGCGACACCGGCCGCGGTGCCGGCGCGCTCGACGCTACGGAGCAGGTCGAAGTCGCGGCGGCACTCGACGCAGCTCATGACGTGGTCGAGCGTGGCCAGGCGCTCGTCTTCGGGTCCCTCGCGCCGGGCCAGGGCGGCGAGAGCCTCGGGCGCCGGGTGCGTCGTGCCGGCCGGACGGCCGGCCAGGGACGCCGCATACAGTTCGCGCAGACGTTCGTCGCTCACGATGCCTCCTCGGCGCGTTCCCACCCCACCCCCATCTCCTGAAGTCGCTCCCGCAGGTCCGCCAGCCCGCGGTAGAGCAGGTTGCGCGTCTTGCCTTCGGTCCATCCCATCAGCTCCGCGATTTCCTCCCGCGGGTGACCGGTCAGGTACATCTTGACCACGGATCGGCGCGAGGCGGGGATCGTTTCGAGGGCCCGAGCGACCTGGTCGGCCACTTCCGAGCCCTCGAGCGCGCCGTGGGGATCGGGCGCGGGCTCCGCGAGGGTCACGGCAGCCCCCTCGTCGTCCAGGGACTGATGGTGCTCGGCCCGGCGGGAGCGCCGGCGGCGGATCACGTCGAGGGCGGCCGAGCTCGCCGTCCGGTATACGTAAGACGTGGAGACCTCGCCGATCTGCTCACTGGTGCGCTGCGCCCGCCACAGCCGGATACGGACTTCCTGCAGGACCTCGTCCACGTCGGAATCGTCCAGCCGGTAGCGTCGGCTCACCTGACGGACCATGGCGCCGAATCGTGTGAGGACCGCCTCGACCGCGAGCGACAGATGGTGATCGGTTTCCGGCAGGGTCATGCCGGAAGTATCGAAGCCCCGGGCTGGAGGCGCCAGCGGCACCTGTCCCTCTCAACGGGAAGGGGGCGTGCGGTGAGGCACGCCCCCTTCGTTGCCGCCCCGACGCCTAGCGTGCGGCGAGCTTCTCGCTCACCTGGAACTCCTGCATCATGCCATGCTGGTAGTGCGCCCGGCCGTCCTTCCGGTCAGTGAGGAAGCAGATGAGCGCATAGCGACCGGGCTCGAGGTCCACGTGCATGTAGGACGTCCGCCCCACGGCGAGCGGGCTCACGCCGCCCAGGGGCAGGCCGGGCGGTGTGCCCACGCCACGCTCGATGAAGTCGACCACGTCCTGCGGCGTCTTGCCCGGCGCCAGCTGCACCAGCTCGAACTCGTGCCACTGGGTGCCCTCGTTGCGCACCTCCAGCACGTGCTTGCCGGCCGAGAGCGGGCGCGAGAGGAAGAACGTGTAGTCGCGGAGCGTCATCACGGCGTCCGCCTTGGGGGTCCGGGCAGGCCTGGACGTGGTCACCACGGTCACCTGGCGGACCATGCCCTTCATCATGTGCGACACACCATCCTTGCTCGGAATGAGGCAGGCGACGACGTAGGTGCCGGGCTCGAGCGTCACGGTTACCGTGGCCTCGCCGCCCTCGGGCCGCGGCGCGTTGGGACCGCCGATATCCTGGAGCCAGCTCGGCAACGGCTGGCGCGCGGCGAGCCCCTTCAGCACGTCGTCGATGGTGTGGCCCCCCTCCATGCGGGCCATCCAGATGTGGTGCAGCTCCTTGCCCTGGTTGACCAGGCGGAGGGTCACCGCTCCGGCCGGCAGGGTGTCGGGGAGCTCGAGGCTGTAGTCATGAGCGGTCACGGTCACGCTAGGCGCCACGGGGGCACGGAACCCGAGCGCCAGGGGCAGGGCGGCAAGACTCAGCAGGGCGGCGAAGACGGACTTCATGGGTGGTCTCCTGGGGTGGATGTCGCTCGTGTTTCCCGTCAGACGACCCTTGGTCCGAATTCTTCTCACGGCGCCCGCGGCCGGACTGGTTACTCCTTGATAAAGGCAGCTACGGCGGGATCCCGACGGAGCGCCGCCAGCGCCGAGGCATCCGGTCGCTCGGGCACGTCCCGATCGCAATCCACCATGCAGAGGAAGCCGAGCGGCTCGTCGCCCCACGTCTGGAACTGGTGCCAAGTGAGCGGCGGGACCCGCACGAGATCGTGGGTGCGCGCCTCGACGATGTGGTCGCCGACGAACACGCGCGCGGCCCCTCGGATGACCATGACCGCATGCGCGTGATGATGCCGCTCGAGCGATGACCAGCCACCCGGCGCGACCTCGAAGTAGCGCAGCTCGCAGCCGAGCCCGTCCCCTCCCTGAAACAGCACCTGGCGGGTGATGCCCGAGAAATGGGTCCCCTCGCCCTTGTAGGGCTTGACCTCGATGCCGTGCCAGCGGAACGGCTGCGTCTGGCGAACGTGCTCGCTCATCGGACGGCCTCCGCGGCGGCCCGCGCGACTCGATTCACCAGAATGCGGGTGCGCTCGAAGAGGTCCTGGTCGCCCTCGTAGAGACTCCCGCCGATCAGCAGGATGGCCTCGGTACCGTAGAACTCGAGCAGCTCGGGCACGCGCTCCACCTTGATGCCGCCGGCGGGCACCGGAAACGCCGAGCGGACACAGGGATGCTCGGCCCGGAGCTGGGCGGCTATCGCGCGGCAGGTCTCGGGACTGTATGCGAACCGCCCGCCGGCATGGGGATAGATCACCGCGTCGGCGCCGAACCAGCGGAACAGCTTGCCGACGAGCGTCGGCTCCTCCGCGCGGAGCACGCCCCCGAACGATGGATGCGCGAGCAGCGGCAGTCCCTCCGGGAGCGCCGCGAGCTGCGCCAGCAGGGGCAGCCCCAGCACCATGGGCGAGACGAGCGCGAGCTTGACGCCGGTGTCCCGGGCGAACTCCAGCTGGCGCGCGATGCGGTCGGGCGTGCCGATCAGGTTGGGGACGTACACCGAGGTTCGACCAGTCTCGCGCGCGGCGTCTTCCACCGCCCGGAGGCAGGCCTCTACCCGAGCCTCGAAGGGACAGAACGGGTGGTCGGCCAGGCCGTGGTCGTCCTTGATCAGGTCCATGCCGGCACGCGCGAACAGGCCGCACAGGGCCGCGAGACGGTCAGGGCGAAGTCCCATGGGCTTGAGCGCGGTCGCGAGCAAGGGCCGGCCGGTCGCGCCGGCAAGCTCGCGGATGCCGGCGATGCCCGCCCGAGGCCCTGGCAGCCAGGCGAAAGCCGACTCGGGCAGCTCGATATCGCCCAGGACCACGTCCGGCTGGAGCGAGCAGTTGCCGAACGCCACGTTGAGCAGCTGCGCGGGGTCGCCCACGGTCGCAAGCGGCTGCGCGATGGTCACGCGATAGAGCTCGTCGCTCACGGGCTCGATCCCCTCGACGCTGCCGAGGATGTGGCCGGCCACCCACGCGTCGCGTGCCGCGGTGGAGCGGGGAAGCTCGACGGTCTGCTCCAGCATCAGGGCCTCGGCGCGGGCCGCGATCTGGCGCGCCGGGGCACGGACGAGGTACGTGACCCGCAGCGCCTCCTCGCTCCTCAAGGGCACCTCCGCAGGGGTAGAAGGGTGGAGCGCGGTCCTTGGGTATTATACCCGCGCACCGACCGATGACGACGGGTGCTTGCCAATCCTCTCGTGAGCCGACACGTTGCCTGCCATGCCGACACCCATCCTCGCGTTCCGCCTCGCCGCCGCCACCGCGTCGGCCGCACTCTTCACCTCGACCGCCCAGGCTCAGAAGCCGGTCGCGCCGCCGCCGGGGTTCGACGGGTACGTCGCGCAGGTGCTCAAGACCTTCACGGTCCCCGGCGTCGCGATCGCCATCGTGAAGGACGGGAAGGTGGTCCTCGCGAAGGGATACGGCGTGCGCCGCCTGGGTGATCCCACGCCGGTGGACGGGCAGACCCAATTTGGTATCGCGTCGAACACGAAGCTGTTCACCGCCACGGCTCTGGCGACGCTGGTCGAGGCCGGCAGGATCGAGTGGGATGCCCCGGTCATCCGCTATCTACCATCCTTCGCGATGTATGACCCCTACGTCACCCGGGAGCTCACGGTGCGTGACCTGCTGGTGCACCGGAGCGGGCTCGGGCTCGGCGCGGGAGACCTGCTCTGGTGGCCCGCGTCCACCTACGACCGGCAGGAGATCGCCCGGCGGCTCCGGTACATCAAGCCGGCGACCTCGTTCCGAACCGCGTACGCCTACGACAACGTCCTCTACCTCGTGGCCGGCGAGCTGATCGAAGCCGTCTCGGGGCAGAGCTGGGAGGACTACGTTCGTACCCACATCCTCGAGCCCGCGGGGATGACCCACAGCGATGTCCGCCACTCGGCGGCCGGGCGCGGGGGCAACGTGGCGACCCCGCACGCGGAGGTAAACGACACGGTCCGCCCCGTCGCGCCGTTCCTGAGCGACAACACCAACCCGGCTGGCGGCATCGTGTCGGGCGCGGAAGACCTCGCCAGATGGCTCGTCATCCAGCTCGATTCCGGCCGGGTGGCGGGGGGTGCCGCGATCTTCTCGCCGGCGAGCACACGCCAGCTCTGGCGTGAGGTGACCCCCGAGCCGATCGGCGATCC
Source organism: Gemmatimonadales bacterium (assembly GCA_035278325.1). GTDB lineage: Bacteria > Gemmatimonadota > Gemmatimonadetes > Gemmatimonadales > GWC2-71-9 > CAVVWJ01. Next base: position 22,405 of record DATEJD010000458.1, read on the forward strand.
GACGCCCGGCCTGGAGGAGCTCCGGCCCCGTTTCCTGGGCTATGCGCTGGGGGTCGAGACGCGGGACTTTCGCGGCAAGCAGATGCTGACCCACACCGGCGGATTGCCGGGATACGTCTCGAGGCTCGCCATGATCCCGGAGCTGCGCCTGGGCGTCGCGGTGCTGACCAACCAGGAGTCGGGCCTTGCATTCAACGCGCTGGTCTATCGGGTGCTGGATCATTACCTGGGCGCCAAGTCCCCCGATTACGTGGGGATCTACGGCCGGCTACTGGCACAGAACCGGTCCAAGCTCGCCGCCGATGCCGCCGCCGCGTCCGCGGAGCGGGACTCGACGTCGGGCCCGTCTCTGGCGCCGGCCAGGTACGCCGGTCTCTACCGCGATGCGTGGTACGGCGATGTCAGCATCGCCCAGGAGAACGGCGGCCTGGTCATCCGCATGAAGCAGACGCCGGGGATGGTGGGCGACCTGCGGCACTGGCAGCACGACACGTTTCTGGCGCGCTGGCGCGATCGCGAGCTCCGCGCCGACGCGTACGTGACGTTCGCGCTCAACCCCGACGGCAGCATCGACCAGGTGAGAATGGCGCCCGCGTCGGCGGACGTGGACTTCAGCTTCGACTTCCAGGACCTCCTGCTCCGGCCGGTCGCGAGCGGAGCACCCTGAGGCGCCGGCCCGCGCCCCGTCGCGCGGCGTTCTGAGGAGTCACCTCGTGCAGCACCCGATTCGCCACCTGCATCACGTCACCGCCACCGTGGCCGAGGCCCGCCCCGATCTGGCCTTCTGTCGCGGACTGCTGGGACTTCGTCTGGTCAAGCGCACCGTCAACTTCGACAATCACAACGTCTACCATTTCTACTACGGCACCGAGCAGGGCGCGCCGGGCACGATCTGGACCACCTTCCCGTACGCGGGCTGGCAGGTGCCGCCGGGGACGCAGGGCGCGGGGCAGATCGTCGCGACCGCCTTCTCGGTGCCAGCCGGCAGCCTGGAGCTGTGGCGAGCCCGGGTGACCGCCGCCGGCCTCCCGGCCAACGAGGGTCACGATCCATTCGGAGCTCCGCAGCTGGCGATTCGCGATCCGTCCGGCCTGGTGCTCGAGCTGGTCGCCGACGAGCGCGATCGCCGCGCGCCGTGGCCCGGCGGTGGCGTCGACCGCGCGGCGGCGATCCGGGGCCTTCACGGCGTGACCCTCCTCCTCCGCGAGCGTGCACCGACCATATCCCTGATGACCGGCCTGCTCGGCTTCGCGGTGGTCGATGAAGGCCCCAACCGCACCCGGCTGGCCGTCGGCGGGAACGCGCCGGGACACCTGGTCGACCTCGTCGTCTCCGCGGATGCGCCACCGGCCCGGAACGGCCTCGGGACCGTACATCACGTGGCGTTCGCGATCGCCAGCGCGGAGGAACAGCTTCGGCTGCGCGCCGAGCTGGTGCGGCTGGGCCATGAGGTGACCCCGGTCCGCGACCGCACCTACTTCCAGTCGATCTACTTCCGCGAGCCCGGCGGGGTGTTGTTCGAGGTGGCCACGATGTCACCGGGCTTCACCTTCGACGAGCCGCTGGATCGACTGGGCAGCGGCCTCAAGCTGCCGCCGTGGGAGGAGCCGCACCGCGCCGCGATCGAGGCCGCGCTCCCGCCGCTCGGCCCAGAATGAGCCGGAATCTGACGGTCCGGGTCCTCGTCGCCATCGTGCTGGGAGTGGCGGTCGGCGTGCTGTGGCCCGGGGTCGGGCAGGCCATGAAGCCGGTGGGCGACACCTTCGTGAACCTGGTCCGCATGGTGATCGCGCCGATCATCTTCCTGACCATCGTCCTCGGCGTGGCGCACACGCGCGATCTCAACCGGGTCGGCCGGCTCGGACTCAAGGCGTTCGTGTACTTCGAGGTCGTCACCACCTTCGCGCTGGCCATCGGCCTGATCATCGTGAACCTGGCGCGGCCGGGGCAGGGCATCGACGCGAGTCATCTGTCGGCCACGGACGTCGCTCGGGTCACGAGCCAGGGCCAGGAGCTCCGGTTCGTGGACTTCCTGACCCACATCGTCCCATCGAGCGTGGTCGGCGCGTTCGCCCAGGGCGAGATCCTTCAGGTGGTCTTCTTCTCGATCCTGTTCGGCGTGGCGCTGGCCTCGCTCGGAGAGGCGGGGCGGACGGTCATCGGCCTGCTCGACGGCCTCATGCAGGTGTTCTTTCGGGTGGTCGCGATCGTCATGGTGGTGGCCCCCATCGGGGCGTTCGGAGCGATGGCCTACACCGTCGGGACGTTCGGCGTGGCCTCGCTGCTGTCGCTCGGGCGCCTCATGGCCTGCGTGTATGCGACGATGGCGCTCTTCATTCTGGTCGTCCTGGGGATCATCGCCCGGGTGTGGGGATTCAGTCTGTTTCGTCTGCTGGCCCACATCAGGGAGGAGATTCTCATCGTGCTGGGCACCTCCTCCAGCGAAGCGGTGCTTCCCCGGATGCTCGACCGGATGGAGCAGTTCGGCTGTGACCGCTCGGTCGTGGGCCTGGTGATCCCGGCGGGGTACTCGTTCAACCTGGACGGCACCTCCATCTACCTTTCGATGGCCACCCTGTTCATCGCGCAGGCTTATGGCGTTCACCTGTCGGTAGGACACCAGCTGGCGGTGCTGGCCGTGCTGATGGTGACCTCGAAGGGAGCGGCGGGGGTGACCGGGTCGGGCTTCATCGTGCTGGCCAGCACCCTCTCGGCCCTGCGGGTCGTGCCGGTGGAAGGGGTGGCGCTGGTGCTGGGCGTGGACCGCTTCATGAGCGAGGCGCGCGCGATCACCAACCTGATAGGCAACGCCGTGGCGACGGTCGTCATCGCGAAGAGCGAGGGCGCGTTCGCCCCTCACCTCAACCCATCCCCCGATGCCTGACCGTCCGAAGTCGTGGCCCAGCAGTCTCCCTGCGGCGGCGTTGGCCCTGCTGGCCCCGCTGTCGCTCGCCGCTCAGGCGATCGGCCCCGAGGAATACGCCGCCCGGCGCGATTCGCTCGCGGGCCGCCTGGGCGACGGCGTCGTGCTGGCCTTTGGGGCGCCGGCGCCGACCGGGGTCGAGCGCCAGGCCCAACTCCCCGCGTTCCGCTGGCTCACCGGCTTTCTCGAGCCGGACGCCGCGCTGGTGCTCGTTCTCAGTGGCGGCCGGGCGCGCGGGATCCTGTTCACCCAACCCCGCGATCCCCGTCGCGCGCTGTACGACGGCTTCCCTCCGGACTCGACCGCCGTCGCGCGTGCCACCGGGATGGAGGCGCGCTCGATCGCGGCGCTCGCCCCGATGCTGGACTCGCTGGTCGCCAGCAAGCCGACGCTGTTCACCCTCCGCGACTACGCGGGGAACGACTACGCGGAGAGCGATTCCCTCACACGGGGCGTCGCCTTCATGCGCGCCTTTTCGGCGCGGCATCCCGGGCTCGAGGTCCGCGACGCGCATCCCGTCACCGACAGCCTCCGGGCGCGGAAGAGTCCCGCCGAGCTGGCGCTGTTGCGCCGGGCGATCGACGTGACCGTGGCCGCGCAGCGCGAGGCGATGGCGATGGTGCGCCCGGGGGTGTGGGAGTATCAGATCGACGCCCTGTTCGCCGCCGCCTTTCGGCGGACCGGCGGCGACGGGCCGGCGTTCGGCTCGATCATAGGCTCGGGCCCCAACTCCACCCAGTACCACTACGAGACCAACAACCGGCAGATGCGGGCCGGCGACGTCGTGGTAATGGACGTCGGCGCCGGCTGGGCGGGCTACGCGGCGGACGTGACCCGCACCATCCCGGTGAGCGGCCGGTTCACCCCCGATCAGCGCGCGATCTATGAGATCGTCCGCGACGCGCAGCGGGCGGCGGAGCGGGTGGCCGGGCCCGGCGCGCCATACCAGGCGTGGCGCGACTCGGCGCGAGCGGTGGTGGCGCGCGGGGTCGCCCGGCTGGGCCTCACCGAGGGGGTGGATGCCACGTTCGATCCACCGTGGGCCGACCAGTGCCGGGTGGAAGCGGTGCGCTGTACCCAGGCGTTCCTCTACATGGCCCACGGCCTCGGGCACGGCATCGGGCTCGAGGTCCACGACCCGCCCCACCCCTGGAAGGCCACCGGGAGCTTCGCGCCAGGCGACGTGTTCACCATCGAGCCCGGGGTCTACGTGAGCACGCGACTGCTCGACATCCTCCCCGACACGCCGAAGAACCGGTCCATGATCGCCAAGGTCCGGGCAGCCGTGACCCGCTACAACAACATCGGCATCCGGATCGAGGACGATTACGCCATCACCCCAACCGGCGTCGAGTGGCTGAGCCGCGCTCCGCGCGAGCCCGCCGAGATCGAGTCCGCCATGGCGCGGCGTGGCCGCTAGCGGCGCCCGGCGGTCGGTCTGGCCGCTGCTGCTCGCACTGCTGCTGTTCGGGCTGGCGGTGGTGGTGGGCCGTGGCGTGGCCCGCGGCGCGGCGCCGCTGCGGCGGCTCACCGGTGAAACCACGGTCAGCCAGTCGGTCGTCGTGGAGCAGACCCGCGCGGTCGCTCGGCTGGTGACCAGCGAGACGATGCTGCGCGACGTGGTGATCTACCAGAACAGCCGGCTCGGCTCGACCAAACGCTCGCTGGTCGTGGTGACCGGCAAGGTGCTGACCGGGTTCGATCTGGACCGCGGCACCGAGGTCACGGTGGATCATCCGTCGCACCGCATCGTGGTCACCCTGCCCCCGCCGGGCGTCATGGGGGTGGAGATCACCGAGCTCAAGACCTACGACGAGCAGCGGGGACTGTGGAATCCGTTCCACCCCGCCGACCGCGACACCATCTTCGCGCTGGCTCGCGAGCGGCTGGTGCAGGCCGCCAACGAGGTCGAGCTCGCGCACCACACCGAGGAGAGTGCTCGCCGGCTGCTGGAGGCCACGGTGCGGGCGGAGGGATACACGACCGAGGTTCGGTTCGGCCTCCCACCCGCGCCGGCCGACACCGAGCGCTGAAGGAGCCGGGGATGCTGGCGTACGTGTTCTGGCACTGGCGGCGTCCGACGGTGACGGCACCCGTCTACGAGGAGGCCCAGCGCCGCTTCCATGCCGCGCTGGCCGCGGCGCCGCCGCCCGGGTTCGAGCGCTCGTTCTCCGTCTCGATCCGGGGCGCCCCGTGGGCGGCCAATCGGGGTGAGGCATACGAGGACTGGTATCTGCTCGACGGATCGGCGGCGCTCGATCCGCTCAACACAGCCGCGATCAGCGCGTCCCGCCAGGCGCCCCACGATGCCGCCGCCGCGCTGGCCGCCGGGGGCACGGCCGGCCTCTATTCGCTGCGGCAGGGCACGCCGGTGATACCGCCCGCCACGCTGACCTGGTTCGCCAAGCCAGACGGCATGACCCATCGCGATCTCTTCGCCAGGCTGGAGCCGCTGGTCGGACCGGCCGGTGGGGCGCTCTGGTGCCGGCAGATGACCCTCGGCCCGGCACTCGAATTCTGCCTTCACAGTCGGGAGCCGATTGGCTTGCCGGCGCCGATTGCGCCGTTCGTGGTGGGGTGCCGTGGAGTGTGGCCGATAGGGCCGATAGGACGATAGGACGATAGGGCGATAGGGCGATAGGGCGATAGGGCGGCGTGAAGCCAGTCGACTCCCTCATCCCAAGTGCAGCGAGGGATCTTCTCCGCGGGTATGGAAGCCCGTTCGAGAAGATCCCTCGCTCCGCTCGGGACGGGGAACCGCGCTACGGCGGCCCCTATCGCCCTATCGCCCTATCGCCCTATCGTCCTCAAACGCCCTATCGCCCTCAAACGTCCTATCGTCCCCTTACGGCGTGACCGTCAGCTGCAGCGTCACGAGCGAGCAGCCGATCGGCGTGCTGCAGGCGATCACCTCGAGTCCCGAGCTGGTCAGCGCGGCGATGAGGTCGCCGTTCACGAGGCCGGTGGTGTAGCTCAGCGCGGGCTGGCCGAAGTACACCGTCCAGGTGTTGGCCGGCGACGCGTTGTCCGTGCCGAGGAGGATGCCCGCGCCGGTCGTGGTGCCGGTTCCGCCATCATAGATGAGCTGCGCGACGACCGAGCCGTTGGAGTAGAAGTTGAGCACGCGATCGCCGCTGCCATCGTTGGCATCGAACAACTGGGCCTGCGGGGAGAAGGTCAGCACCAACGACGTGGTCGTGGCACCGGTGATGGCGCACTTCGAGTGGAACGGGTGCGTCTGCTGCCCGCCCGGGTTGATCCACAGGCCCGGAAAGCCGTCCGCCGATGTGACGCACTGGCCCTTGCCGTTGTTGCCGGTGCCGCTGGTCCCATAGTCGATGCAGTTCGGATTATGGGGTCCGAAGACGTTACCGTTCGGATCGGTCCAGAACCCGTTCGCGCTACAGGTACCCTGGCCATAGAGGCCGGTGCCCGAGGTCTTGAACACCAGGGCCGTGCTGCTGCCCGTGGTACCGGCGCTTCCGCTGCCGGCCGGGTCGAAGGTGCCGGGGTCCACGGGCTGGATCGTGGGTGGCGTCCCGTCCGGAGAGGTCCAACCCCCATTGGCAACGGGATCGCCCGCGCCGGTCGTGTCCGGCGGGGGTGTGGACGTGGTGTCGCCCCCGCCGCTGCTGGATCCACCCGGGAAGCCGGGCGTGCGCGGACCCCCGGGCACCGGGGTGTCGCGGGTGGGGGATCCTGAGGGGGCGGTCAGGGTGTCTGCCTGGGAGCAGGCGGTGAAGGCTAAGGCCGCGACCAGCGCGGTAGCGAGGCGGTGTCGGAACACGATGACTCTCCTTCGACGTTCACAAGGGTGAGCCGGCATGTAGCCGGCATCAGCCCCTTCGACGGCCAGGCTGTCTCAGAGAGACCCTTGGCTTTGCGGACCGGCCTCGCGACCGGGGTGCCCTGAGTCGAAGGGAACAGGGAACACTGGTTTCGGACGGGTAGTAAAGCAACGTGGGTGCCAGATCCATAAGCCACTGTCGCGGAAGCACTTGCGCTGCAGCTGACGATCTGGCCGCGGTGTCGTATGCCGCGACATGCGAGGACCCTAGAGAGAATTCGGCCGGCTGGAAGCTGAACGCCTAGCGCCCACCAATACATTGACAGGACGATGACCCGCCGCCCCCACTACGCCTGGATCACCCTCGCCGTCACGTTCCTGGCGCTCCTGGCCGGCGCCGGCATCCGGGCCACGCCCAGCGTCCTCATCGTGCCGCTCGAGCAGGAGTTCGGCTGGAGCCGCTCGACCATCTCGTTCGCGATCTCGGTCAACATCTTTCTGTACGGCCTCATGGGCCCCTTTGCCGGGGCCCTGATGCAGCGGTTGGGCATCCGGCGCACTACGATCGGCGCCCTGACCCTGCTGGCGGCCGGCGTGGCGCTCGCCACGCGGGTGACCGAGCCATGGCAGCTCGTGCTGGTATGGGGCGTCATCGTCGGCCTCGGCAGCGGGATGGTCGCGCTGGTGCTGGGCGCCACGGTGGTGAACCGCTGGTTCCGCGCGCGGCGCGGCCTGGCGATGGGCCTGCTCACCGCGAGCACCGCCACCGGCCAACTGGTGTTCCTCCCGCTGCTCGCGACCGTGATCGAGCGGCACGGGTGGCGGGACGCCGCCCTGGTGGTGGCCGCGGCCGCGGCGGTGATTATCCCGATCGTCGCGCTGTTCCTTCGAGAGCGACCGTCGGATCTCAGACTCCCACCCTACGGGGCCGCCGAGGTCGAGCGGCTTTCCACCGGCGGACCCAACGCAGCGCGGATTGCGCTGGCGGCGCTGGGCGAAGGGGCGCGCTCGCGCGACTTCTGGCTGCTGTTCGCCACGTTCTTCATCTGCGGGGCGTCGACCAACGGGCTGATCGGCACGCACCTGGTACCGGCCGCGCACGACCACGGGATTCCCGAGGTCCGCGCGGCGAGCCTCCTCGCGCTCATGGGAGTGTTCGACCTGGTAGGCACCACTGGCGCCGGCTGGCTGTCGGACCGGTGGAGCAGCCGGCATCTGCTGGCGTGGTACTACGGGCTGCGGGGACTCTCGCTCTTCTTCCTGCCATTCGCCCTGGGCGGGCCGACGGCCGGCCTCTGGGTCTTCGCGGTCTGGTACGGACTGGACTGGATCGCCACCGTTCCGCCGACCCTACGACTGGCGAATGACGCGTTCGGGCCAGAGCGCGCGCCGATCATGTTCGGATGGATCGGCGCCGGCCACCAGGTCGGGGCGGCGCTCACCGCCTTCTCGGCCGGGTGGATCCGGACCGTGCTGGGCGACTACCAGGTCGCGTTCTGGGTCTCGGGGATGCTGTGCCTGCTCGCGGCGGTGCTGGCGCTGCAGATAGGAACTCGGCCGGCGCGGGTGGCCGGCATGCCCGCTGAGGCGGCGGCCTGAGCGATCGGAACGTGGGGCCCTGGGCGAGCGGAATCCTTCGCGTCCTTCGTCCCTTCGTGGTGAAGAGCCGCCGGATGCGAGCATGCTCCAATGCATGTCCCCTTCGCTTCGCTCAGGCTGACTCAGGCTAAGACGCCTCACGTCTCCGTGGTTCCGACGCCCTACGCCTCGCCCACCACCGGCCGCGACCGGCTCACCAGCACCCCGCAGAGCCCGCCGTGCTGCGCCACGTTCACCACCTGCTTTTGCGATGCCCGCGCCAGGATCGCCACGCCGTCCTCCCCCGCCGCGAAACCCATCACCGTATAGAACGGCTCCACGTGCACTACGCCGTCGCTCCCCACCACCGGGAACTCGCGCACGGGGATCGTCGCCACCTGCTGGACTACCCAGCGGTCGTCTTCGTCGGCGAGGGCAGTGGCCAGCGCGGCATCCCACTCGTCGCGAGTCACCGCCGGCCCGATCACGATGCCGTCGCCGCCATAGGCGCGGTTGGGCTTGAGCACCAGCGCTTCGTGGTGGCCGCGGGCGAAGTCCAGCAGGTGGCCCGACTGCCCGTCGGGCAGGGTCGTGCGCCGGTCGCCGAGCACACGGGTCCACAGGATGTGGCGTTGGAAGATCTGCCGCTCCGCCGGCGTGAAGTGCTGGCGGCACAGGCGCGGATCGGTCAGGACCTCCCAGCACGCCTTCTGGTCGAGGTCCGCCGCGATCGAAGAGACGACGCGATTCTCCCTGAGCAGCATGCGCATGGGCTCCACGTCCACGCCATCGGCCGCGAGCTCCAGCAGGTCCACCACACCGTAGTCGCGATAGGCGAGATCGACCCGCTGGTCCAGATACCACACTGCGCCGTCGCGCAGGGTGAGCTCCGAGGGGTCGGCGTGCATGACGGTGAGTCCGTGGCGCTCGTGCAGGTAGCGCGCGAGGAGCGCCTGCTCGTCGGGTCCGTTGCCGGCGTACTTGGGCTCGACAAAACAGACGCCGGGTCCGGCGCCGATCGCGGCCATGTGCTCGAGCAGCACCCCGGTGAGCAGCTCCCGGATGTCCTTCCCCGCGGCCAGGTCCAGCCCGGTGTCGCCGCTTCGGAGCACCGGGACCACGATGCTCTCGATCAGCCGCTCGCAGGCCGGCACGATGTGCAGGCCGCCGATACCCATCATGTTCGGCTCGACGAACCGGAGCGACTCCTTCCACATGGGGCTGGTGAAGTCCACCAATGCGTCCAGCCGGCCGAATACCGGATTGCTGACCTCGTGACCCGGCCCCCAGCATTCGCGCAGCCAGGCTTCCTCCTCGTCGGGCAGCCGCAGGATCTCGCGCACGGTGAAGTCGTGGAGATAGAGCGACGGCAGCCGCTTGAGCGCGTTCTGCACCGTGAGCGTCACATGGTGCACGTACGCCAGCTGGTCGGGCAGGATGGTGATGGGCGCCGGCAGGATCCGGATCGGCTCGACGTCGCCCTCGTGCAGGTACACCACGTGATCGGCGACGGCGCCGGCTCTGAGCCGCTCGATGATCCCGGCGAGCTCGGTGGGGGCCAGGCGATAGAGCGCGTGCTGGACCCGGCTGGCGAGCGCCAGCCCGGCGAGGCCATGCTCCTCGGCAGGGGTCAGCATCGGCACTCCGTCGCGGCGGGTGACGGGGGAACATGTGTATGTTACTCCCGGACCATCCCCACGCAACGACGGCCCGCTCACCCCTCAAGGACTTCATGCGCGCGGACCAGGCCTACGACCAGCTGATGCAGCGGGTGCGGGAAGAGAGCATCCTCACCAGCATCGAGGCGCTCCTCGAGTGGGACGAGGAGACCTACATGCCGGCCGGGGGCGTCGAGAACCGGAGCGAGCAGCTCGCGCTGGTGGCCGGGCTGCTCCACTATCGCGGCACCGATCCACGGCTGGGCGAGCTGCTCGATGCGCTGGAAGGCTCGGAGCTCCTCGCCGACCCGTCGTCGCCGGCGGCGGTGAACGTGCGGGCGGTCCGCCGCGAGTACGACCGATTCATCCGGCTGCCCCGCCGGCTGGTGGAGGACGTCGCCCGGACTACGGCGTTGGCCCAGACCGCCTGGGCCGACGCGCGCGCCGCGGCGGACTTCGCCCGCTTTCGACCTTGGCTCGAGCGGATCGTGAGCCTCAAGCGGCAAGAGGCCGAGTGCGTCGGGTACGCCGATGAGCCGTACGACGCGCTGCTCGAGGACTACGAGCCCGGCCTGCGGAGCCGGGTGGTGGCCCGCCTGTTCACCGCCCTCCGGCGCGAGCTGGTCCCGCTGGCCGCGCGGATCGCGGATGCGCCTCGCCGTCCCGACCCGTCCGTGTTGCGGCGGCACTTCCCGCGCGACCGCCAGCGGCGATTCGGCGAGCGGGTGGCCACCGCGGTGGGGTTCGACTTCCGGCGCGGACGCATGGACCTGGGCGTGCACCCCTTCTGCACCGGCCTCGGGACCGGCGACTGTCGGATCGCGGTCCGGTTCGATGAGCGCGACTTCGCGGGCGGGCTGTTCACGATTCTGCACGAGGTGGGGCACGCGCTGTACGAGCAGGGCCTCGACCCCGAGCACTACGGGACGCCACTCGGCGAGGCAGCCTCCGTCGGGATGGACGAGGCGCAGGCGCGGTTCTGGGAGAACCGCGTCGGCCGCGATCGCCATTTCTGGGAGCACTTCTATCCCCAGGCGCGAGACCACTTTCCCGAGAGCCTGGGCGACGTGCCCCTGGATGAGCTGCACTTCGCCGTCAACCGGGTGGCGCCGTCGCACGTCCGGGTCAACGCCGACGAGGTCACCTACAACCTCCACGTGATGATCCGATTCGACCTGGAGCGCGCCCTCATCTCGGGGGCATTGCCGGTGGCGGAGCTGCCGGAGGCCTGGAGCGCCGCGTGCCGCGAGACGCTCGGGCTCACTCCCCGAAACGACGCCGAGGGCTGCCTCCAGGATGGCCACTGGGCCGATGGCATGATCGGCTACTTCCCCACCTACACACTGGGCGACGTGTTCGCGGCCCAGCTCTTCGCGGCCGCCGAGCGAGCGCTCGGCCCGCTGGGCGAGCAGTTCGCCCGAGCCGAGTTCGCGCCGCTGCTCGGCTGGCTCGGCCGCACGGTGTACCGCCAGGGCGCCCGGTACCCATCGGCGCGCCTGATCGAGGTGGTGACCGGCTCGCCACCCGACCACCGGCCGCTGGTGGCGATGCTCAAGGCCAAGTACGAGGAGTTGTACGGGATCTGAGCAGGAATTGCAGCGCGCGTATTGCGGCGTGCTTCGGGGCGCCGCCGTTGCAATCGGTTGGGCAGGGGTAGGCGAGCGGGCTGGAGGTTCCGAAAGGGCGCATCGGAACGCGCCGGGGAGGAGACCGGGCGCAGTTTGCCCGGGCTCCGTACCAGATCGGTCCGCAGCGGCCTGAAGGACCTCCCAACCCGTCCCTCCGTCCTTCCGTCCGTCTCCCGAACATCCGCCGAACCCGCTATCCTTCCCC
>DATEJD010000459.1:0-5282 GCA_035278325.1 Gemmatimonadales bacterium
GTCGAGAATCCGGGTGAGCCGATCGGGCTCCGCCTCGCGCGACTTGAGCAGGATGGCGCTCAGCGCGGGGCTCAGCGTGAGCGAGTTGATCGCCGAGATCACGGTGGAGAACGCGATGGTGAGCGCGAACTGCCGGTAGAATTCACCCGTGAGTCCGCTCAGGAACGCCACCGGGACGAACACGGCGCAGAGCACGAGCCCGATCGCGATGATCGGCCCGCTGACCTCTTCCATGGCCTTATAGGAGGCGTCCCGCGGCGACAGGCCGGCCTCGATGTTGCGTTCGACGTTCTCCACCACGACGATCGCATCGTCCACCACGATGCCGATGGCCAGGACCAGCCCGAACAGCGACAGCGTGTTGATGGAGAACCCGAAGCCGAGCAGGATCGCGAACGTCCCGACGATCGAAATGGGCACCGCCACCAGCGGGATGATCGAGGCGCGCCAGGTCTGGAGGAACAACACCACCACGATGACCACGAGCAGGATGGCCTCGAACAGCGTCTTGACCACCTCGCGGATGCCGTCCCGCACGTTGACCGTGGGGTCGTAGACGATCCGGTACTCGACGCCCTGGGGGAAATTCTTCTTGAGCTCTTCCATCGTCTGGCGCACGGTGGAGGAGAGCTGGAGCGCGTTCGACCCCGGCGCCTGGAAGATGCCGATACCGACGGCGTCCTGATTGTTGAGCAGCGAGCGGAGCGCGTAGTCCCCGGCATCCAGCTCGATGCGCGACACGTCGCGGAGGCGGGTGATCTCGCCGTTCGCGCCGGTCTTGAGGATGATGTCGCCGAACTCCTTCTCGTCGACCAGCCGCCCGCGCGCGTTCACGCTGAGCTGGTAGTCGACCGGCACGGGCATGGGCGGCGCCCCCACCACGCCGGCCGCCACCTGGACGTTCTGCTCGCGGATGGCGCTGACCACGTCGGTGGCCGTGAGGCCGCGGGCCGCCACCTTGCTCGGATCGAGCCACACCCGCATGGCGTAGTCGCCGCCGCCAAAGACCTGAACCTGCCCGATGCCCGGGATCCGGGCGAGGACGTCCTTGATCTGCAGCAGCCCGTAGTTGCGCAGGTAGACGTCGTTGTAGCGCTGGTCGGGCGAGACCAGGTGCACCACCATGATGAAGTTGGGCGAGCTCTTGACGGTGGTCACGCCGAGCTGGCGCACCTCGTCCGGCAGGCGCGGCAGCGCCTGGCTCACCCGGTTCTGCACCTGCACCTGGGCCAGGTCGACGTCGGTGCCCACGCGGAAGGTGACCGTGAGCGTGAGCACGCCGTCCGAGGTGCCCTGGGACTGCATGTAGAGCATGTTCTCGACGCCGTTGATCTGCTCCTCGAGCGGGGTCGCCACGGCCTCCGAGAGCGTCTTGGGGTTGGCGCCGGGGTAGATCGCGCGCACCACCACCGACGGCGGCACCACCTCGGGATACTCGCTGATCGGCAGCGTGAGCATCGCGATGAGGCCCGCGATGAAGATCACGATGGAGAGCACGGCCGCGAAGATCGGCCGGTCGATGAAGAAGCGGGACAGACGCATGGTGCTAACGCTCCGCTACGGTCGAATCGGACGAGTCCTTCATGGCCACCACCGTCGGCGTCACCTTCATGCCCGGCCGCACGCGCATGAGGCCGTTCACGACGACCTTCTCACCCGGCTCGAGCCCCGAGCGGACGATCCGGAGACCGTCGTCCGAGAGTCGGCCGAGCTCGACCGGGCGATACGCGACGCTGTCGCCCTTGGCCAGCACCAGCACGAACTTCCGATCCTGGTCGGTCCCGACGGCGGCGTCGCGCACCAGCAGCGCCGGCTGGCGCTTCCCCCCCACCAGCTTCACCCGGGCGAAGAGACCGGGCGTGAAGCGGCGGTCGCGGTTGGAGAAGATCGCGCGAGTCCGAATGGTGCCGGTGGCCGGGTCGATGCGGTTGTCGACGAAGTCGAGCCGCCCCTCGTGCGGGAAGCCCGTCTCGTTGGCGAGGCCGAGGTAGACCGGCAGCCGCTCGCTGTGCCAGCTCGTGCCGCCATCGGTGGCGGCCCGGCCGGCGTAGCGCAGATAGGTCTGCTCGTCGCTGTCGAAGTAGAGATAGATCGAGTCGAGTGACACGACCGTCGTGAGCAGGGTCGCGTCGGGGGGGCCGGCCTGGACCAGGTTGCCCTCGGTGACTTCGGCCCGACTCACCCGACCGGCGATCGGTGAGCGCACCTGGGTCCAGCCCAGGTTGAGCCGCGCCGTCTCGACCGCTGCCTCGGCGGCGCGCACGGCAGCGACGGTGTTGGCCTGAGCGCTGGTGCGGCTGTCGAACTCCTCACGGGAGATGGCCTGCACGTTCACCAGCTTCTCGGCGCGGGCAACCTCGCGCGCGGCCAGGTCGGCCGCCGTACGAGCCTGCTCGAGCTGGGCCTCGGCGCGCTCGAGGTCGGCCTGATAGGGGCGGGGATCGATCTCGAAGAGGGTCTCGCCCTTCCGGACCTCGCGTCCTTCGGTGAACGTGACCCGCTTGATGTAGCCGGAGACGCGGGGCCTGATCTCGACCTGGTCTACGGCCTGGAGCCGGCCGCTGAACTCGTCCCACTCGGCGAGATCGCGCTGGAGCACCGGGGCGACGCTCACCGATGGCGGTGGCGGGGCGGCCGGTGGCTTGGGCGAGCAAGCGGCGAGGGAGAGCGCGGCGGTGATGAGCGTGAGCTGCGCGAGCGTCCGTGACGACATGCCATTCCTCCGTGAGCGCAAACGGCCCACTCGGGCCGGTCCACCAGTTACGATAGTTTTACAACCATCTAACAATTCTGTCGTACGGCCGGGCGACGCTTCGCGTTCGCCCGCCCTCTACGGCTCGCTACTCTGCTTTCCCGACCCGCCGCAGCAGCTCGGCGGTATAGGCCCGCATGACGTCGCGGCGGACCTCGCACTGGAGATACTGCCCCTCGCGCCTGGCCTCCACCAGTCCCGCGCGCACCAGCTCCTTGATGTGGTGCGAGATGGTGGCCTTCGAGACCGGGAACATGTCGCGGAGCCGGGCGCACGGGCACGTCGCCCGCTCACCGGCGATGGTCTCGAGGAGCGCCATCCGCCTGGGATCGGCCAGTGCCTTGGCGATGAGCTCGAACTGTCGGCTGCTCAGCCGGAACTCGGTGGTGGCCCGTGTCGTCACGGTTCAATGGTTATCGAACTGTCTTACCGGTGTCAACCCCTACTTTGGATAGGGCCACCTCCGTGAGCTGTGCGCGGTAGGCCGCAACCTCATCCCGAGCGCAGCGAGGGATCTTCTCCGCTTCGCTCGAACCATCCCCCTGCAAGGTCCCTCGCTGCGCTCGGGATGAAGTTGCCGGCCCACCCTCTAGACCCGGGTTACCGAAACGTCCCGGGACTCACCTCATAGGTCAGATGGTACCGTCCCACCTCCTCCTCCGGCGCCCAGAAGCCGAGCTGCTCGGTCCAGCGCGTGGTCTGCAGCCGGCGGCCCCGGAGGGTGAGGAACCCAGCCGCCCGGGTGGTCACCACCCCCATTCGGCGGAGATCGCCGAGGTGGCGCAGCACGGCGCCGCCCCGCTCCGCGATCAGGCGGCGCGCCACCACCGGCCCGATGCCGGGAACCCGGACCAGGGTCTCGTAGTCTGCCGCGGTCACTTCCACCGGAAAGCGCTCCGGGTGGGCCAGCGCCCAGGCGGTCTTGGGGTCGACGTTGAGCGGCAAGTTGCCCTCCGGCCCGAACACCACCTCGTCGGGCGTGAAGCCATAGTCGTGCATCAGGTAGTCCGCCTGGTACAGCCGGTGCTCGCGCAGTGCAGGCGCCGCGGAGACCGACTCCATCGGTGTGTCCTTAATGGGCCGGAAGGCGCTGAAGTGCGCGTGGTGAATGCCGCCGCCGGCCTGGAGCCGCCCCACCGTCTCGATCATGGTGCGATCCGAATCCGGCGTTGCGCCCACGACGAACTGCATGGTCATGCCAGCCACACCCATGGGATGGAGCGGGTCGGCAGGGCGGCCGTGCGCGCGCGCGTCCCGTTCCGCCAGCACCAGCGAGCGCACCCGCTCGAGGTTCTCGACCGAGATGGCCAGGCTCTTCTCGGGTGCGATCTGGATCAGCGTTTGCCCGCAGGGCGCCTCGAGGTTGACTGAGACGCGGGTGGCCAAAGCGGTGAGCCGTTCGATCTGCGCCACCTGGGCACCGGCCACCAGCTTGACGTGGATGTACCCTGGAAACCGGTGGCGCTCGCGAAGCAACTCCAGTGCAGCGATGAGGTCGTCCATGACCTTGACCGGATTGCTGGGGATGCCGGTGGTGACGAAGAGGCCGTCCACCCAGCCGCGCTGGAGCGCGCCGAGGAAGATGCGCACCAGCTCCTCGGGCTTGAGCAGCGTACGAGGCAGGTTCCGGTCCCGGCGCATGGGGCAGTAATGACAGTTGTAGCTGCAGGCGTTGGTCATCAGGATCCGGAGCAGCCGGGTTTCCCGACCGCTGGACCTGAGCCGGCGGATATTGAGCGGTCCCAGCGACCCGGACTCGCGGGCATGGCGCAGCCGCGGAGGCGGTGGCGGTCCCTCGCGGTCGTCCTGAGCGAGAGCGATGAGGGTGTCGAGCTTCCGCGCGAGATCGGGCACGTGCAGCATGGGGCGGCCTCGGACCGGGACGGACCTACAGTACCCGAATAAACGCCGAAGCGCAAGAGAGGCAGCCACCCTTCGCCGGAGCTACACTTCGACCATGGATACCGCCCTTCGCGATCACTTGGCCCGCGCCCTCGGCTGGGCCGAGGCGCACATGAGCTTCGACGAAGCGGTGGCCGATCTTCCGGCCGGCCTCCGCGGCAAGGTGCCCCCCGGTCTGCCGTACTCGCCATGGCAGCTCCTGGAGCACATTCGCATCACCCAGCACGACATCCTCGATTTCTGTCGCAATCCGAACTACCAGGAGATCGGCTGGCCCGACGACTATTGGCCCAAGTCCTCGGCGCCACCATCGAAGGACGCCTGGGACGCGAGTGTGCGCCGCATTCGGGAGGACCGGGCAGGGCTCGAGGCGCTGGCCAGGGACACCTCGATCGACCTGGCGGCCCGCATCCCCCATGGCAGCGGGCAGACCTACCTCCGCGAGATCCTGCTGGTCATCGACCACACGGCGTACCACATGGGCGAGCTGATCGTCGCACGCCGGCTGCTGGGCGCCTGGCCGCGCAAGCAGAAGTGACGGAAGGACGGAAGGACGGAAGGTAAGGGACGCGTGGGGGCGCCTCATCCCGAGCGAAGCGAGGGACCTTCTCCGCCGGTATCGGACAAC
>DATEJD010000460.1:0-8734 GCA_035278325.1 Gemmatimonadales bacterium
GCGTAGAGAATCAGCCCCACCATCCCGCCCACCAGCGTGCCGTTGATGCGGATGAACTGGAGATCCCGCCCCACCTGAAGCTCGATCCGCCGCGACGTCTCGTCCGGGTCCCACGCGCTCACGGTGTGGGCGATGAGCTGCCCGACCTCGTGCCGGTGCTGCTCGACCGTGCGGAGCACCGCACCGATGATCCAGTCGTCGAGCTTGGCCAGCAGCGCCTCGTCCTCCAGCGCCGCCTGGGCCAGCGCGGTGATGCCGCGCTCGAGTCCGCCCGGCGTCCCCTGCTCGGCCGCGTCCACCTGGCGGTCGAGCACCTTCTTGACCTCGCGCCAGAGCGACTCCGAGAGCTGCTCGCTGGTGGGATGGTCGAGCACCTGCTGCTTGATCTGCTCCGCCCGGGCGATCGCCTCCGGCGACTCGCGCAGCTGCTCGATCCATCCGTCCAGCATGCCGTCGAGCTGGCGTCGCAGCGGATGATCGGAGTCGGCGCTGACCTCGAACAGGGTCCGCTCGATCCCGTCCACCACCCGCTCGTGCACCCGGTCGTCCACGAAACCCGGGACCCACCACGGACTCTCCTCCCGGATCCGCTGCCGGATGAGGCCCTCGTTTTCGGCGACGATGCGGGTGAGCCCACGGATCAGGCGGTCCAGCAGCTGCTGATGCCGGTCATTGACGGTGAGCAGGGCCAGGCCGTCGGCCAGCACCGGCGCGATGGGTCGACGCTTGAGCGGCTCGATCACGCTCCGCTCCAGCAGGGCGTGCACGTCGTCGTCGCGGACCACGGCCGTTGCGCTTCGGAGCGCGCCGGCCGCCTGCCGCACGAGCAGCCGAGCGTGCTCCGGCTCGCGCAGCCACTCGGCTCCCCGGCGACTCAGCCCGGCTGCCCGGAGCTTGGCCCCCAGCACCTCGGGCGAGAGAAAGTTGTTCTGCACGAAGTTGCCGAGACTTCGCCCGATGCGGTCCTTCCGCTGGGGGATGATGGCCGTGTGCGGAATCGGGATATTGAGCGGATGGCGGAACAGTGCGGTAATGGCGAACCAGTCGGCCACGCCGCCCACCAGGCCGGCTTCCGCCGTGGCGCGAACGTAGCCCAGCCACGGGTGGCCCGGCTCCAGGCCCCAGGCGATGACGAACAACACGCCCATCACCACGAGCAGGCCGGTGGCGCGCCGCTTCATGCGGGTCAGTTGTGCCTGCTTGGCCTCGGCGTCGGCGACCTGCGGGATCGGGCTCATCGTCCTCGTCGGTGGTACCGGCGGTGGCGCCGGGCCGCCTGAAAGCTATATCCGGCCGGCGAATGCCCGGCTGCTGCTCGGGATCGAGCAGCCCGGCCCGAGCCC
Organism: Gemmatimonadales bacterium; assembly: GCA_035278325.1. Taxonomy (GTDB): domain Bacteria; phylum Gemmatimonadota; class Gemmatimonadetes; order Gemmatimonadales; family GWC2-71-9; genus CAVVWJ01. The sequence continues at coordinate 1,344 of DATEJD010000460.1, forward strand.
CTGCGGGCTCAGGACACGGCAGCATATAGAAGGAAAGGCTGGAGCTGGAAGGCCGCCAGCACACAGGCGCCGCCGCCGGATGGCGGCGACGCCTGTGCGGGAGCGCCGGTTTGCCGACTGCTATCAGTAGCCCGGGTTCTGCGTCACCCCGGGCGAGACGTCGCGCTCGGACTGCGGAATCGGGAACAGTGTCTGGAACTCAGGGATCCCCAGCACCGTGACGGCCTGGCCCGTGCGCACCAGGTCCGGCCACCGATCGCCCTCGAACGCCAGCTCGAGCCGCCGCTCCCTGTCGATCGCGGCCAGGACATCCGCCTGGGTGGTGACGTCCACGCCTAAGACGTGATCGGCCAGACCGGCGCGCTCGCGGATGAGGTTGTAGGTGTCCACGGCTCCCTGCAGATCGCTCTGCCGCGCCAGCGCCTCGGCCTTGATCAGCAGGACCTCGGCGAGCCGGATCACGTGCAGGTCCTCGGCGCCGAACGTGGTGGGCCACTTGGTGCCGGAGGGGGCACCGTCGCTGTCGAACGTGATGTTCCAGGCCAGCCGCGCGTCGGTCGGATCGTAGGCGTCGATCAGGTTCTGGGCCGGCGCGACCGCGCCGTTGCCACCGTCGGTCTCGGTGATGTAGTCGTACCCGAGCCAGTTGAACTGCACCGCCGTGAACGTGACCTTGAAGATGTCCTCCGGCGTATCCTGGCCCTCGGCGTCGAACAGATCGGAATACGACGCGGCCAGCGAGTGGTTCGGAATCACCGCGTCGGCCGCCGTGACGGCGGCGGCGTAGTCCTGCTGGTAGAGCCGCACCCGCGCGAGCAGCGCGTTTACGGCATCGACCGTCGCCTGCGTGGTCGGCGCGGTCGACGTGATGAGGGTGCCGGCGTCACTCAGATCCGCGAGGATCTGGGTATAGACGTCGGCCACCGGGCTCCGGACCGCGGAGCCGGCCTCGTTCACGTCCTTCACCGGCGTGAGCCGGATCGGCACGTCCCCGTACAGCTTGACCAGGTTGTGATAGTGCAGCGCCCGGAGGAAGTGGGCCTCGCCCAGGATCTGGTTCTTCTCGGTGTCGTCGAGATCGGTAACGGCCGGCACCCGCTCGAGGATCACGTTCACCCGGTTGATCGCGTCGTAGATCGTGTTCCAGATGGACTGCGCCGAGGCGTTGTCGGCCCGGAACTGGTTCGCGTCGGCGTCGTCGTAGGCCTGCGAGGTGCCGGTATGGTCCGCGTTGTCGGCCGGCAGGTCGCCCAGTTCGGTAAACTCCTCGCCGTAGTAGCCACTGCTTTCGAGTGCATTGTAGGCCCCGACGAGCGCGGCGCGCGCGCCCCGGGCGTTGGTGATCGCGTCGCTGTCCGGCAGCCGGTCAATCGGGTCCTGGTCGAGCATCGAGTTGCAGCCCGCCAGTGACACCACCAGCGCGAAGGCGAGGGCGAAACGGATAGTCATCGCGAAGCTCCCGTGCGTGGTGGCGGCTACCAGGAGGCCTGGACGCCGAAGGTGAAGGTGCGGGCCAGCGGATAGGCGTAGAAATCGGTGCCCAACCCGATGCCGGAGACGGAGCCCAGATCGGCGATGCCCGAAGCGTTGTTGGACGCGCCGTTGCTGTTCACGTCGGGCGAGTAGCCCTTGTAGTCGGTGATGGTGAAGAGGTTCCGCACCGAGCCGTAGAGCCGCGCCGAAGCAAAGCCCAGCCCGGCGGCCCAGCGCTCGGGCAGCCGGTAGCCCAGCGTCAGGTCCTGCATCCGCCAGTAGGAGCCGCTTTCGATGAACCGGCTCGAGATCTGTCTCGCCCCCGACAGGCCGTCATAGCTGGCGCGTGGCTGGTCGGTCTGGTCGCCCGGCTGGCGCCAGCGCCGGAGCACGTCGTCGAACTGGTTGTCGAGATACCAGCCGCCGGCGTCGCTGAAGATCCGCATCGCGTTGAACACCTGGGCGCCCTGGCTGAACACCAGGAACCCGGTGAGGTCGAACCGCTGGTAGGTCACCGTGCTGGTGAGGCCGCCGGTGTAGTCCGGGTGCGGGCTTCCCACGATGGTGCGATCGTCGGCCGTGATGGCGCCGTCGCCGTTCACGTCTTCGTAGATCGCGTCGCCGGTGGCGGGGTCGACGCCGAGGAAGTGCAGCGTGTAGAAGGCGCCGATCGGCTGGCCCACCTCGACCCGGTTGATGTCGCGCTCGCCGCCGTTGAACGGCTGGCCGTTGAACAGCGCGGTCACCTTGTTGCGGTTCACGCCCAGATTGAGGGTGGTCGACCAGCGGAACCCATCCGGGCGCCGCGAATCGATGTTCACCGTGGTGAGCGACAGCTCGACGCCCTTGTTCTGTACGTTGCCGACGTTGTCGAACACCGACGTGAACCCGGACGTGCCGGAGATCGGGCGCTGGAGCAGCAGATCGCTGGTCCGCTTGTGGTAGTAGTCGGCGGTGAGGCTCACCCGCCCGCGGGCGAACGTCATGTCCAGGCCGAGGTCGAGCTGCCTGGTGCTCTCCCACTTGAGGTCGGGGTTGGCCAGGTTGCTCGGCGCCGACCCCGGGGTATCACCGTAGTTGGCGCTGCCGAACAGGCCCTGGAACGGGTAGTCGCCGATGGCCTGGTTGCCGGTGACGCCGTAGCTCGCGCGGACCTTGAAGAATTCGAAGAACTTGCCCTTCATGAACGGCTCTTCGCTCAGGAGCCAGCTGCCCGAGACGGCCGGGAAGAATCCCCAGCGGTCGTTGGGACCGAACCGGCTGGAGCCGTCGGTCCGGAGGCTCACGCCGAGGGTGTACTTGCGATCCAGCGTGTACTCGCCGCGGCCGAAGAACGAGACCAGGTTGCTCTTCGAGTTGGTGGCCTGGCCCTGGATCAGCACGGCGGCGTTGCTCACCTGGGTGAAGCGGTCGTTGCTGAAGCCTTCGCCGCGGATGAAGTTGAACTCGCCGCGGTTGAACTCCAGGCTGCTGCCAGCGGTGACCGTGAGCTCGGAGCGGTCGCCGAGGCTGGGAGACAGCGTGGCGAAGTTGTCGATCACGTACCGATTGGCCTGGGTGTAGCCGCTCTTGGCCACGCCGTCCGAGCTCGAGGCGTAGGTGCCCGCCACGAGGCGGGACTCGTACTGGTCCTCCCGCACGTTCACGGCATCGAGCCCGAACCGGCTGGTGAACAGCACGCGATCGGTCACGCGAAGGCGCGCCTCCAGGTTGCCGACCAGGCTGTTGGTCCGCGCCCGCACGCTGTTGAGGCTGGCCAGGGCCACCGGGTTGGGATACTCCAGGTCGGGCGGGCCGGTGAACTGGCCCGTGGCATCGCGGATCGGAATCAGCGGTGAATCGCCCACGGCGTTGGTGATGATGCCCGTACCGCTGCCGTCGTTCTCGACCCGGTCGTCGTGCTCGCCCGAGAAGGCGAGCGAGGTGCTGAACGAGAGCCGGCTGATCGGGTTGAAGTCGAGATTGAGCCGCCCGCCCGCCCGGCGATACCCCGAATTGATGACGATGCCGTCCTGGTCGAACCAGGTGCCGCTCAGACGGTAGCGCAGCCGCTCGTCGCCGCCGCTCACCGCCAGCTCGGCGTTGCTCACCGGGGCGGAGCGGAGCACGCCGTCCTGCCAATTGGCGTTGGCCTGGTCGTCCACCCCGGGCACGCCGTAGTAGTTCTCACCGTAGCCGTCGTTGAGCGCGCTCTCGTTGAAGTACTCGAGGTACTGCTGCGAGTTGAGCAACCCGAGCCGCCGCGAGGCCGACTGGGTCCCGACGTAGCTGTTGAAGTTGACGGTGGTGCGGCCGGCCGCGCCCCGCTTGGTGGTGATGAGGACCACGCCGTTGGAGCCGCGCGACCCGTAGATGGCGCTGGCCGCGGCGTCCTTCAGCACGTCCACCGACTCCACGTCGTCGAGGCTGAGCCCGCTGATCGCCGCCACACCCTGGCCGCCCACGTCGAGCTGGCTCAGGTTCCCGGCGATCATCGGCACTCCGTCCACCACGTACAGCGGATCGTTGCTCGCCGAGATCGAGGCCATCCCGCGCACCCGCACCGAGATGGCGTTGCCCGGATTGCCCGCGTTCTGGATCACCTGGATCCCGGGGGCCTTCCCCTGGAGCGCGGCATCGATGCTCGCCGTGGGCTGTCCCGCCAGGTCCGCCGCCCCGACCGACGCGACCGACGTGTTGAGCTCGCCCCGCGTCTGAGTTCCGTAGCCCACCGCCACCACTTCCTCGAGCCTGGCCACCCCCGGCACCAGCACGAAGTTGACCGTCGCCTCGGCGTCGGCGATGACTGTCACCTCCTGCTCCGCCGGCGCATAGCCGATGAGCTGCACCCGCACCCGGGCCGCGCCCGGCGCGATCTTGGGCAGCACGTAAGTGCCGCCCTGGTTGGTTTCGGCCCTGGCGGTGCCGCCGACGATGGTGACCAGCGCGCCCTGCAGCGGCGCCTGGGTGGCGGAGTCGGTCACCGAGCCGCGGATCGTCCCCGTCTGCGCCAGCAACGCGGCGCTCGGCAGGCTCAGGAGGACGGCCACAGCGAACAGCACGAGTCGATATCGATGCATCGCGCGCTCCTCGGGTTGAGGCACTGGAGGTGGGACTGCGGAACTACCGCGCCGGCAGCGTGGCGCGGGCCTTCACTACCGCGCCGGCAGCGTGGCGCGGCCCTTCGCCGGATCGTAGGTGCTGCCGGACGGCAGCAGCTGGACCCGGAGATCGGTGGCCCCGAGCAGCGGCGCACCGGGCGGGGTGACCCGGGCATGCCGCGCGTCGTACACCACGACATCGCTCTCGCCCAGGACGCGCCAGCGCCCGTCGGGCGAGACCTCGATAGCCGTGCTCTCGTCGATGCCTACGCCGATGAGCGCCGGCCGCTCGAGCACCGCGCTCAGCAGGCGGTTGTGCCGCTCACGCCGGATGAAGTGCTGGTCGACGATGGCGCCGGGCAGAAAGCCCAGGCCGGGAAGCACTTCGATCCGGCGGCGCTGGATGGCGGGATACTCGTCGCCGTAGTACCCGGTGGTGTCGCCGGGCGGGGTCTGGTCGCCGGTGATCATCGAGTCGGACATGATCGCGGCGCCGGCGGAGGTGCCGCCGATGACGGCGCCGGCCTCGTAGCGCTGGTGGATCGCGCGGAGCGACGCGCTCCCGCCGAGCGCCGCCGTGAGGTGCTTCTGGTCGCCGCCGCCGAACCACACGCCGGTGGCGCCGGCCAGCCGCTCCACCGACTCGGGCGCGTCCGCCTGCTGGCGGTTCACCAGGAAGACGAACGCATCGGCACCCAGGCTCTCGAGCTCCTGGACCAGCTCCGCGCCCGACGTCTCGGCCTCCTCGCTCGCCATCGGCACGACGGCGACCCGGGCGTGACCGGGGCCGCCGGCCAGCTCGACGAACCGGCGCATCAGCGATTCGTCCCGCGATCCGCCGCCCACGATTATCAGGGAGCCCTTGGGCCGCACGATCCCCGGCGCCGTCGGCGCGGCCGATGCGAGCAGCATGAGCGTGAGGAGGACGGCGGCGTGACGGACGGGGCGAGGCATGTCTGCTCGATCAGGGGTTCGGGGGAGAGAGCCGGGCGAAGGGCGCCCGGCGAGCCGAGGGCCCGGGCAGCCACCCGAGCCGCTGGGAGATCCGGTCCGCGGCCTCGCGCACCGGCACCGCGAGCGTGCGGATGCGGGCCGCGGGGAAGCGGATGGTCGGGCCGCCCACCGAGATGGCGGCGATGATGCGGCCATCGTACCGCCGGACCGGCGCGCCGATCGCCACGTAGCCGCTCTCGAGCTCGTCGATCGCCGTGGAGTAGCCCTGGCGGGTCACCTCGGCCAGCTGGGCCGCCAGCTTCGCGGCCGAGCTCACGGTGCGGGACGTGAGCCGGAGCAGCCGCCCGCCGGCGGCGCGGATGAACGCGCGGACGAACTCCGGGTCCTCGGCGTAGGCGGCAGCCAGCAGGACCTTGCCGGTCGAGGCCGCGTGCGCGGGCCACCGGGTGCCCACGCTCGGCGAGGTGCCGATCAGGTGGCCGCCCTGGACCTCGTCGAGGATGAGGGTCTCGACCCCGGCGAGGATCTCGACGCTCGAGGTCTCCCCGGTGGCCCGGGTGAGGGCCTCGAGCTCGGGCCGCGCGGCCGAGACGACGCTATTGGTGCGCTGGGCCCGCGCGCCGAGCTCGATGGCGCCGGGCCCGAGCCGGTATGCCGCGGCCGCGCCGACGCGGGACACGAGCCGGCCCTCCTCGAGGGCGGAGAGCAGCCGAAAGGCGGACGGTTTGCTGATCGAGAGCTCGCGGGACAGGTCGGCGAGTGACCACTCGGGCCGCTCGTCGGTAAAGGCGCGTACGATGCGCAGGGCTCGCGCGACCGCCTGCGTGCCCCGCACCCGGTTCGATTCAAACGTGAAACGCTGTTTCACAATTCTGCCAATGTCCGCCTTGCGGAGACGGCTGTCAAGTCGGCCCGCGTCCGGAACGGGGGCCATACCGTCCCGAGAAAATGTGATCCACATCCCGGTAACGGCCCGTCCGCCCGATATCATTGCATACAAGTCTTGCTGGAAGGATGTGGCGCGTTGTCGCCCTCCACAGAATTCGTCGTCGCTGGTCCGATCCTGTTGCTCGCTCTCCGCGTAGCCGCAGCTTCCTGGAAAGCGCCGCTCGCCGTCAGTCCCCCGCCGTTCCGGACCCTCACCTTCCGTCGTTCGCCTTTGGAGTCGCTCTCGGTGACGCTCGCCGACCGAGCGGCCGACGGCGCGTCGGCACAGGCGCCGGACGCCGGCCGCGGGACCGGCCCGGCCACTGCCTGATCGAGACGACCGAAGCCCGCTCTGCCGCCGGTATGCGGCGGGCGGGCCGTTACCGTCGGACGCGCCCCGGCCAGCGGGGGCGTCCGCCACACCGGAGGTTCGGTTATGGTGGAAATCGATCGAGGGATCCCCCTGACGCGCGACACCGTCGTCTCGGCGCCGTCAGAGTCTAGAGTCACCGAGATAGAGGCCGGCTCGATCGGCGAAGCTGTGGGCGGAGCGGCTGCGCTGGTGCTGGCCATTCTGGCCCTGATCGGGCTCCTGCCGCTCACACTCGCGTCGATCGCCGCAATCGCCCTCGGATGCGGCATGCTCGTGGGCGGGGCGACGCTGTCGCGGCGCTTTTCGCTCGGCCTGCCCCCGCCCGTCATGTCTCGCGCCCGTCAGGAGGTCGTCGGCGCGCTGGGCATGCAGGCGCTCGCCGGCATCGCCGCCATCGTGCTCGGCATCCTGGCACTGCTCGGGGTGCAGCCGCTGCTGCTCCTGAGCATCAGCGTGTTGGTGCTCGGGGGTGCGCTGCTCGCTGGGGGCGCCGGTATGGCCCGGCTCGCGCGCGCGGCGCGGTGGCTGCGCGGCGAGACCGAGAGCGTCTATCCCGCCACCGGATGGTGGGAAGCGGAGATCGG
>DATEJD010000461.1:0-5969 GCA_035278325.1 Gemmatimonadales bacterium
GGGCGAGGCGAAACACGCGCCGGCGTCCACCCCCGCCGCGCGGCCGCTGGGCGCGAGCTCCGCCGCTACGCCGAGACCCCGGAGCCCGTCGCGCAGCCACTCGTGCACCCGGCGATAGGCCTCCCGCAGCGGGCCCAGGTCCTGCGCCGGCGCGGCGACCGCATAGGTGAGCTCACCCTGATGCCAGACCGCCCGTCCTCCGGTGGGCCGCCGCACCACCGCCAGGCCGAGTGCCGCGATGCGTGCCGCGTCGTACCGCCGCTCAACCGGCTCATGGCGCCCGAACGAAAGCGTCGGCTCCCACGCGTACAGCCGGACCCACCGCTCCCCGGCCTCGGCCCTCTCGAGGAGCGCGAGGTCGATGGCCATGTTGAGCCAGCCGGGGCGGGGGAGGGGCGAGGGCCAGACATAGTAGCGCATCGGGGGCGAGTTACGAGTTTAGGACGATAGGGCGATAGGACGATAGGGCGATAGGTGGTTCATGGGCGCTCTGCTGTCATCTCGAGCGAAGCGAGGGATGTCCTCTCCCGGTACTCAAGACCCGTCAGAACATCCCTCGCTTCGCTCGGGATGACAAGTTCGCTGGGATGGCAATCTCCCCCGCACACCCCCTATCGCCCTATCGCCTTATCGCCCTATCGCCCTCTATTCGTACTCCTCCACCGGCGGACACACGCACACCAGATTCCGATCCCCGTACGCGCTGTCGATCCGCCCCACCGTCGGCCACACCTTGTGCTCGCGGACCGCGCGCGAGGGATAGGCCGCGCGCTCGCGCGGGTAGGGGCGGTTCCAGCCGTCGGCGATGACCTGCTCCAGAGTGTGCGGGGCGTTGGTGAGCAGGTTGTGCTCCCGGTCGGCACGGCCCTCCTCGATCTCGCGGATCTCTCCGCGGATCGCGATCATCGCGTCGCAGAACCGGTCCAGCTCCTCCTTCGACTCACTCTCGGTGGGCTCGACCATGAGCGTGCCGGCTACCGGGAACGAGACCGTCGGCGGGTGGAACCCGTAGTCGATGATCCGCTTCGCGATGTCCTCTACGTCCACCCCGGCCGAGGCCTTGAACGGCCGGGTATCGACGATGCACTCGTGCGCCACCAGCCCGTGCGGGCCGGTATAGAGCACCTGGAAATGAGGCTCCAGCCGACGCGCGATGTAATTGGCGTTGAGGATCGCGATCTTGGTGGCCTCGGTCAGTCCGTCATACCCCATGAGCGCGATGTAGGCCCACGAGATCGGGAGGATCGACGCGCTGCCCCAGGGCGCCGCACTGATGGTGCCGCAGGCCTGGTCGTGGTCCAGGTCGACGATCGGATGCCCCGGCAGGAACGGCGCGAGGTGCTTGGCCACGCCGATGGGGCCCATGCCCGGCCCGCCGCCTCCGTGCGGGATGCAGAAGGTCTTGTGCAGGTTGAGATGACACACGTCGGCGCCGATGTCGCCCGGGCGGCACAGTCCTACCTGGGCATTCATGTTGGCGCCATCCATGTATACCTGGCCGCCGTGCTGGTGAACGATGCGGCAGATCTCCCGGATCGAGCCCTCGAACACTCCGTGGGTGGAGGGATAGGTCACCATCAGGGCCGCGAGCGTGTCCCGGTGCGCCGCGGCCTTGGCCTCCAGGTCGGCCACGTCCACGTTGCCGTGCTCGTCGCTCTTCACCACCACCACCTGCATGCCCGCCATCACCGCGCTCGCGGGGTTGGTGCCGTGCGCGGACATCGGGATGAGGCAGGTGGTCCGGTGCTGGTCGCCGCGGGAGTGATGCCACGCGCGGATCACCAGCAGGCCGGCATACTCGCCCTGCGAGCCCGCGTTGGGCTGGAGCGACACCGCGGCGAACCCGGTGATTTCGGCGAGCTGATACTCGAGCTGCTTGAACAGGAGATCGTAACCGGCGGCCTGGTCGCGCGGGGCGAACGGGTGCAGGCGGTTGAACTCGCGCCAGCTCACCGGCATCATCTCGGTCGTGGCATTGAGCTTCATGGTGCACGAGCCGAGCGGGATCATGGCGCTGGTGAGCGAGAGGTCGCGCGCCTCCAGCCGCTTGATGTAGCGCAGCATCTCGGTCTCCGAGTGGTGCAGATGGAAGACCGGATGGCTGAGATAGCCCGACCGCCGCTCGAGCGCCGCCGGGATCGCCCGATCCGCGTGCTGGCCGATGTCCTCCAGCATGAACGGCAGCGCCTCGTTGAGCGAGAAGACCGAGATGAGGTCGGCCAGGTCGCCCAGGGTGACGGTCTCGTCCAGGGCGATGCAGAGGCGGGTGGGCGGCAGCGGCCGCAGGTTGATCATCCGCGTGCGAGCCGCATCCAGCAGGCGCGGGAGCGCCCACTCGGGCACCTCGACGCAGATGGTGTCGAAATAGGAGTCGTGCACCACCCGGTACCGGAGCCGGCGGAGCGCGTTGGCCAGGGTGACGGTACGGGCGTGCACCCGCTCCGCGATGCGTCGGAGGCCGCCCGGCCCGTGGTACACCGCGTACATGCTCGCCATCACGGCCAGCAGCACCTGCGCGGTGCATACGTTGCTGGTGGCCTTGTCGCGCCGGATGTGCTGCTCGCGGGTCTGGAGGGCCATCCGGAGCGCCGGGCGTCCGTCACGGTCGCGGGACACGCCGATGATGCGGCCCGGCATGAAGCGCTTGTAGGCCTCCCTGGTCGCGAAGAATGCCGCGTGCGGCCCGCCGTATCCCATCGGCACGCCGAACCGCTGGCTGTTCCCCACGGCGATGTCGGCACCCCACTCGCCCGGGGGCGTGAGCATGGTGAGGCTCAAGAGGTCGGTCGCCGCCGTGACCAGCGCCCCGGCCGCGTGGGCCCGCTCGCACAGGCTGCGGAAGTCGCGAATGGCTCCGTCGGTGGCCGGGTACTGGACCAGCGCGCCGATCACACCGGGGCCGAAGCTGAATGTCTCGGGCTCGCCCAGCTCCACCCGCACGCCGCGCGCCTCCGCCCGGGTACGCACCACGGCGATCGTCTGGGGGTGACAGTACTCGTCCACCAGGTAGACCGGCGGCTCCTTCCGCGTACTCACGGCGTGCGTGAGATGCATGGCCTCGGCGGCCGCCGTGGCCTCGTCCAGCAGGGACGCGTTGGCGATCTCCAGCCCGGTCAGATCCGACACCATGGTCTGGAAGTTGAGCAGCGCTTCCAGCCGTCCCTGCGCGATCTCCGCCTGGTACGGCGTGTACGCCGTGTACCAGCCGGGATTCTCGAGCACGTTCCGCTGCACCATCTGCGGGGTGAACGTGCCCGCGTAGCCCAGGCCGATGTAGGAGCGGAACACCCGATTCATCCCCGCCAGGCCGCGGAGCGCCTGCAGCACCTCGCGCTCGCTCCGGCCGGGCGGCAGCGCCAGCGGACGACGCAGCCGGATCTCGGGCGGCACCACGGCATCGATGAATTCATCGAGCGACTGGTACCCGACCGTCTGCAGCATCTCGGCCAGGTCCTCGCGCCGGGGCCCGATGTGACGGTAGGCAAAGTGCCCCGGGTGCAGGACGTCGATCTCGGGTGAGGTCTGGGCAGTGGGCGCGGCGGAAGTCATCGGCACGGCGTGCTCCGGAGGCTGGACGTGGCCGGGCGGGTCCCGGCCACAAAAAAGCCCCGAGACCGCACGCTCGGGGCATCGTTCGACGTTCGGATGGGACTGCGGTTGTTCCTGCTCACGACGGTCACTCCCCGATGTGCGCCCGGTAAGCGGAAGGCGAGAGCAGGCCGCCTAGCGATCCCGCGTCGGCCAGGCGCAGCGTCACCATCCAGCCCTCGCCGTAGGGATCCCGATTGACGGCGGCCGGGTCGCCATCGAGCGCGCCGTTGACCTCGACCACCTCGCCGGCCACCGGGCTGTACAGCTCGGAGACGGCCTTGACCGCCTCGATGGTGCCGAACGACTCGTGCGCGGCCAGGCGCTGACCGGGCTTGGGAAGATTCACGTATACCACGTCGCCCAGCTCCCCTTGCGCGTAGTCGGTAATGCCCACCCGGACCACGGACGGATCACCCGTGGGCGCCACGTACTCGTGCTCGTTGGTGTATCGCAGGTCGTCAGGGATGTTGGACACGGAGGACTCGTGTGCTGGGGACGCGGGTGGGAGGATAGGCGCAGGAGTGACTCAGGTCAAGCGCACGAGCTCGTTCCACACGGCGCGGGTCCGCGCCTCCAGCGTGGCGCGATCGCCGTCGTTGTCGATGACGTAGGTACTGCGCGCGCGCTTGGGTCCGCTCGGCGCCTGCGCGGCCAGCATCCGGTCGGCCTCCTCGGCCGGGAGGCCGCGGGTCGCCAGCAGTCGCGAGCGGCGGATCTCGGACGGCGCATCCACCAGGATCACCGCGTCGAACGCGCCCGGGTCCGACGCCTCGAACAGGAGGGGGATGTCGCTGATGACGATGCGATCCCCGCGGGCCCGCGCCTCCGCCTCCAGCGTGGACCGCCGCTCGAGCACGGCCGGGTGGACCAGGCGGTTGAGATCCGCGAGCGCGGCGGGGTCGCTCAGCACGCGCCGGCGGAGCGCGTCGCGGTCGAGCCGGCCGGTCGCGTCGATCAGGCCCGCGCCGAACCGCTTGGCGATGGCGGCGAGGACCGGGCTCCCCGGCCCCTGGACCTCGCGGACCAGCTGATCGGCGTCGATCAACGTGGCGCCCCACTGGCGGAACAGCGCGGCCACCGTGGACTTGCCGGCGGCGATGTTCCCGGTGAGCGCGACGTTGAGCATCGGTGGGCGCGCCTAGAGCAGCGCGGTCTGGTCCTCGTCGCGCCGAGGCACCTGATGGCAGTGCCGGCAGCGCGCCTCGTAGCTCTCGCGGCCGCCGACCATGATGGTGGGCGAGTCATACCGCGCCGGCTTGCCGTTGATCAGGCGCTGGTTGCGGCACGCCGGATCGCCACAGACGACGCAGATGGCCTGCAGCTTGTCCACCAGCTCGGCCACCGCCATGAGCTCGCCCATGGCGCCGAACGGCTCGCCCCGGAAGTCGGTGTCGGTACCGGCCAGGATCACCCGCACGCCGCGCCCGGCCAGCGTCGTGGCGACGGGAACGATGTCGGGATCGAGGAACTGCGCTTCGTCGATGGCCACCAGCTGCGAGTCGGGCCGCACCAGGCGGAAGATCTCGGCGGCCGAATCCACCGGCGAGGCGTCGAGCTCGGTGCCGTCGTGGCTGGAGACCGAGTAGAGGCCCGTGTAACGGGCGTCGAGATGGGACTTGAACACCTGCACCCGGCGCCGCGCGATGATGGCCCGCCGGACCCGCCGGATCAGCTCTTCGCTCTTGCCCGCGAACATGACGCCGCTGATCACCTCGATCCAGCCGGGGTGCGAGCCGTAGTGCATCCAGAGTCTCCGTTGCATCGGGAACGAGGTCGCAAATCTAGGCGGCTGTCGCCGCCGCGCCAGCGGCCTTGCGGCGCATCCGCGCGCGCGGTGATATTCGTCGCCCCGTCACGTTTCAAGGAGACCCCCGTGAACAAACAGGAGCTGATCGGCGTCGTGGCCAGTCGCCTCGACGTGACGCGCGCGCGTGCGGCCGAGATCACCGACCTGTTCTTCGCGGCGGACGGGGTCATCGCGACCGAGCTCAAACGGGGCGGGAAGGTGGCGATCAGCGGGTTCGGCAACTTCGAGCTTCGGCGCCGGGCCCCGCGCGAAGGGCGCAATCCGCGGACCGGGAAGGCGATGAGTATCCGCGGCTCGCTCGCACCGGCGTTCCGGGCCGGGCGCGCGCTCAAGGAGGTCGTGAACCGGAAGCGATAGCCCGCGGGCCGGTCACTCGCTCGCCTCGGGTCGCCGCGGCCGCGTCGACGGGGCGGTGCGATGGGTCGGCGACCGGGCCGGAGTGCCGCGGTCGACCCGGGCCGTCACCCGCCGGCGCCGCACGGTGGTCCCGTTGAGCGCGGTGGCGATGCGCTCGGCGTCCTGTGCCGGCACCTCCACCAAGGCGAAGCCGTCCCGCAGCTCCACCCGTCCG
>DATEJD010000462.1:0-2637 GCA_035278325.1 Gemmatimonadales bacterium
GAACAACTGGAGCCCGAGGCAGATGCCCATCACCGGAGCGCCGCGCGACGCGGCGTCCTGCACCGCGGCGCCGAGCCCGCTGGCCTCGAGCGTCCGCGAGGCCTGCCCGAAGTTGCCCACCCCGGGCATCAGCACGTGGTCGGCCCGGCGCACCTGATCGGGGTCGGTGGTGAGGGTGGCGGGGTGGCCGCCGGCGGCGAGCGCCCGCACCACGCTCGCCAGGTTGTTGACGCCGTAGTCGACCACCACGATCACAGCGCGCCCTTGGTCGAAGGCACGCCCGTCACGCGAGGATCGAGGCCGGTGGCGCCGTCGAGCGCCCGCGCGAACGCCTTGAAGGCGGCCTCCACGATGTGGTGCGGGTTGTCGCCTCGGATCAGGTCCATGTGCACCGTGAGCCCGGCATTGAGCACGAGCGCGCGGAAGAATTCCGGGGTGAGGAACACGTCGTAGTCGCCCAGCATCTGCCATTTCGGGATGTCGATGGCGTACGAGAGAAACGGGCGGCCCGACACGTCCACCACGGCCCTCACCAGCGCCTCATCGAGCGGGACGAGCGCGTCGGCGTAGCGCCGGATCCCGGCCCGGTCGCCCAGCGCTCGCTCGAGCGCCAGTCCCAGCGCAATGCCGGTATCCTCGACCGTGTGGTGCCCGTCCACGTGCAGGTCGCCCTGGGCCTCGACGGTCAGATCGAGCAGCGCGTGCCGTGCCAGGGCCTCGAGCATGTGATCGAAGAACCCGATGCCGGTGCGCACGCTGGACTCGCCCCGCCCGTCCAGCGCCACGATGACGTGGAGGTCGGTCTCCTTGGTGGTGCGGCGGATCTCTCCGATACGTGGCATCGTAGTCGCAGGTTCCGGGTTGTGGACTGGACTCACTCCGGTTCGGCCTTCCTCCGGCTTTCCCCGCTCAGCTTCCCGCTCACCGCTCACCGCTTACCGGCCCTCCGTAATCTCGCCCAGCGCCCCCACCACCGCGTCCACATCCTCCGCCATACCCACCGAGATGCGGAGGCACTGGGCCAGGTCGCTCGCACCCGAGACGTCCCGCACCAGAATACCGTGCTCGTCCAGCAGCCGCCCGAACACCTCCCGGGCCGGCTGACGCAGGCAGCGGATCAGCACGAAGTTGGCGGCACTGGGGTAGACCGCGAGCGCGGGCAGTCGCGACAACCCGTCCACCAGCCGGCCCCGCTGCTGCACGATTTGGCGGACCCGCTCGGCCAGCTCGTCGCGGTGGCGAAGCGCCGCGGCCGCCGCCGCCAGCGTTACCACGTTGACGTTGTAGGGCAGCTTGCCCTTGGCCAGCTCACGCGCCACTGCCGGGTGCGCAAGGGCAAGACCGAAGCGAAGCCCCGCCATGCCCAGCGCTTTCGAGAAGGTCCTGAGCACCACGACGCGCGAGGTCTCCCGCAGGAGCGGCAGCGCCGTGGGTCCGCCGAACTCCTGGTAGGCCTCGTCGCACACCACCAGGGCCCCGGTTTGCTCGAGTATCCGCTGTACCGCCCCATCGGGCAGGGCGGAGCCGGTGGGATTGTTGGGCGAGTTGAGCACCACCACCCGTGCCCGCTCGCGCGCGGCGGTCTCGATCAGCGCATCCACGTCGTAGGCGAAATCGGAGGCCAGGGGCACCGGGCGGTAGCGTCCGCCCAGCACGCCCGTGAGCAGACGATACAGGGAGAACGTCGGCGTCGGCGCCACGACCACGTCGCCACCTTCGAGCGTGGTGGCCAGGGTGGCCTGGATGAGCTCGTTGGAGCCGTTCCCGACCAGCACCCCGTCCGGCGTCCACCCGTAGTGGTCGGCCAGCGCGGCCAGGAGCTCGGGCGGCGCGAACTCCGGGTACCGATGCCACGTCGCGGCTTCGGCCGCCGCGAG
Organism: Gemmatimonadales bacterium; assembly: GCA_035278325.1. Taxonomy (GTDB): domain Bacteria; phylum Gemmatimonadota; class Gemmatimonadetes; order Gemmatimonadales; family GWC2-71-9; genus CAVVWJ01. The sequence goes on from DATEJD010000462.1 coordinate 1,878, forward strand.
CACCTCACGCTTGAGGTCCGCCGGCACGTCCCAGGGGCTCTCGTTCTGATTGAGCTTCCGGCGCGCGACCGGCGCGCTCAGCGTGTAGGCGGACTGCGCCCGCACGGCCGGCTTGATGAGCGCCAGGCCCTCGACGCCGTCAGGCGCCCCGACCGCCGGGCCGGGATTCACATTGCTGAATGGTCGGGCGGCGGTATCCGGCGAGGTGGTCGGTGGGCGACTCAAGCGCGATGCCGGCCGAGCACGGCCTCGAGACGCGCGGAGAGCGCGCGGGCGCGGAACGGCTTGGTGATGAAGTCGTCGGCGCCGAGCTCGAACACGCGGACCTCGTTGTCCTCGTCACCCTTGGCGGTGAGCACCATGACGGGAATGGTCCGGGTGGCGGCCCGAGACCGGAGCTGCTGCAGCACGCTGTAGCCATCGAGGCCGGGAAGATTGAGGTCCAGCACGATGATGTCCGGGGCGTGGCGGTCTACCTGGTCCAGCGCCTGGATGCCGTCGCGCGCCTCGGAGACGATGTAGCCCTCGCGCTCGAGCAGGTCCTTCATCACTCGGCGCAGCTGCTCCTCATCCTCGACCAGCAGGACTTTCGTGCCGCGGCCCCGGGCCCCGGTCCCGTCCTTGGGCGTGCTCGGCTCATCCACCAGCTCCATGTCCATGAAGTCGAGCGAGGGGAGGCCCGCCGCCGGGCCGTGCGGCGATGCGGCTGGCGCGGAGGGAGCGGGCGGCGCGGCCGCCTGGCTGGACGGCCGGCTCTCCC
>DATEJD010000463.1:0-3447 GCA_035278325.1 Gemmatimonadales bacterium
CGCATGGCTCCTTCGCTTCGCTCAGGATGACTCGAGAATCCCGCCGTGCAACGCATTCCACGTCATCGATGACCCCACTGGTCGCGGTGTTCCTCAACGCCCCGCGCGCCGGCGCGGTCAAGACCCGCCTCGCGACATCGATCGGCGACCGTCAGGCGCTTCGACTCTATCGCGTGATGGCGAGCCGCACGCTCGCCGCCGTGCGGGAGGCGGGATTCGACGCCACCGTCTGGTTCGCGCCGCCCGACGCCGCGGTTGAGATGCGCCGCTGGCTCGGCGAGGGATGGGATCTCCGCCCCCAGGCCTCGGGCGATCGGGGCACGCGGCTCGCGACCGCCGAGCAGGCGGTGCCGCGCGGCCGGGCCTGGCTGGCCATCGGTGGTGACTGCCCCCGGCTCGACGCGGAGCTGCTTCGCGCGGCGGCCGCGGTCATGGCGCGCGGCGAGGTGGCGCTGGGGCCGAGCGACGACGGCGGCTACTATCTGATCGGCGGCCGCACGCCGCTCCCCACCGTACTCTTCGAGGACATCCCCTGGCGCACCCGCGGCGTGTTGGCCGAGACCCGCGCGCGACTCGCCCGGGCGGGCGTGGTCTGGCGCGAGCTTCCCACGTTGCGCGACGTGGACACCGCGGAGGACGCGCGGGCCGAAGGACTCTTGACCTGATCTCCGGACGCGGGGCATATTGGCCGACCCTCAACGGCCGGCCTCGTGCCCAGCCCGGAGTCTGCGGATGGTCTGGAGAGTCGTCGAACATGACGACCGGCGCTGGAACGTTTCGATCGCCGCCGAGCGGCGCGCCAACTCAGAGCAGTGGAACCTGGTTTTCTCGTTTCGGCCGGCCGATCTCGGGCAACGCGCGTTCTGGGCCACCTATCCGCTCTCGTCCCTCTCGCGCTCCGCGCTGTTCGCGCAGGCCGCGCAGATCCCGGACGACGTGATCGCCGCCTTTCTCGCGGAGCATCTCCAGTGACCCGCTTACCCGTGCGTCCGGTGTCGCTCCAGGATCTGCGCCGAATCGCCGAGACCCTCGCGGCCCTCAGGGGCCGCACCGTGGGCGGCGCCACCATGCGCTCCGACCGCCGCCAGCTGCGCATCGACATGGCCGACGGCCAGCTGCTGGTCGTCGGGGTGGATACCGACGAAGGCGGGCGTCCCCAGCTCGAGGTGGACGTGGTCCGCCCCCCAGTCGAGCACGGCAACCAGCTCGAGGTGCGCTTCGAGAGCGCATGATGTTGACTGGCATGGCCTTTGCCCCCGAAGGAGTGCTATGTCGCCTCCCAACCCGCTCAGCGAGCGGCTCCGCTTCGCCGAGTTCGTGCTCGACCGTCTGCCCAACGGGCGGTGCCGTGCGAGGGTAGGGCTCACGTGGAAAGAGTCGGAGCAGTTCAGCGGAGAAAATGAAGGTCTCGGCTCTCAGGCGGGCGAGCTGCGCTGCTCGGCTGAGGCCTGCGTCCAGGCGCTGAGCCAGGCCGTCCAGGGCGAGATGACGTTCGAGCTGCTGGGCGTCAAGGCCGTGCGGGCGTTCGATGCCACCGTCGTGATCGTCTCCCTCGCCGTCCAGGGCGAGGGCCGGGGGCATCGGGTGGTGGGGTCTTACCTGACCGAGAACGACGCTCCCCGCGGCGCGGCACTCGCCGTGCTGAATGCCACCAATCGGATCCTCGGCAACCGTCTCTTCATGCGTTAGCCGCCGCCGGGTGCAGGTTCAATCGCGGTACTTCGCCCTGCCTCCCGCGGTTTGCGTACCCGAATGTCCCCCGAACCGGCCTCGCGGGCCCCGCCAGGTCGGAGGTACCGTTTGATCCGCTCAATCCGGAGCACCCTGATGCCGCGGTCCGTCCTGCTCGCCTTTCTGGCGATGGCGGTGGCGTGCGGCGGCCACCAGCGTCAGCCCGCGCCCGGGCCCGCGCCGGAGGCCGCGTTGCCGCCGGCCCCCGCCGTACAGCCTACGGCCCCACCCTCGGTCGCCGAGGCGATGCTGCTCCCGCCCGCACCGATGATGGACACGCTGGTGCCTGCGGAGGAGCTGGCCGCCGAGCTGCGCCTGGCCGCCGACAGCGTGGCCGACGAGAAGGTGCTCGAAGAGCTGGAGGACGCGGCCCCCGCCGACGATGACGCCGTGGACGAGGCCACCCCCACGCCGGTCACGTGGGACATCGACGTCGACACCTACACCAGTCACGATCGAGTGCAGTACTACCTGGATTTCTTCCAGGGCAAGGGCCGCGAGCGCATGGGCATCTGGCTCACGCGCATGCCGCGCTACGAGGGGATGATCCGCGCCGAGCTCGCGAGGCAGAACCTCCCGGGCGACCTGGTGTATCTCGCGCTCATCGAGAGCGGCTTCTCCAACACCGCCACCAGCCGCGCCAAGGCGGTGGGCATGTGGCAGTTCATGAAGCGCACCGCGCGCGGCTACGGGCTCCGGGTCGACTCGTGGGTGGACGAGCGACGCGATCCGTACAAGGCGACGATGGCCGCGGCCCGGCACCTCCGGAGCCTCGACGACCGCTTCGGCTCGGTGTACATGGCGGCGGCGGCGTACAATGCCGGGGCGGGAAAGGTGTCGCGCGGGATTCGCCGGCTGCCCGATGATGACGACGCGGACTCGGTCGCCTCGGACGCCACCTTCTTCCGGCTGTACGACACCAAGCTGCTCCGGCGCGAGACCAAGGACTACGTCCCCAAGCTGATCGCCGCCGCGCGGATCGCGAAGGAGCCGGCGCGCTACGGGTTCCGGGTCGACTCGGTGGAGCCCTCGAGCTACGACTCGATCGTGGTGCCCACCATGACCGGGCTCGACGTGATCGCGCGACTGGCCGACACCACGGTCGCGGCCATTCGCGAGATGAACCCGCAGTATCTCCGCCTGGCGACGCCGCCGGGTGTGGCGTCGGTGGTCCGCATTCCCGCCGGGCGCGGCGCCTCCACGGTCGCGGCCTATGCCGATCTCCCGCCCGAGCGGCGCATCACCTTCATCGAGCATACGGTGGCCCGGGGCGAGACGATGAGCGGCATCGCGCACCGCTATCGTGTGAGCTTGAGCCTCGTGACCCAGGCGAACCCGAAACTCCGCGGTCGGATGCTCCGCCCCGGCGTGCGCGTCATCGTGCCCACCAGCGGGGCGATCTCCGCGTCGGTGGCTCGCCGTATGGCTGACCCGGTGGAGCCCGCGTCGAGCAGCCTCACCGGCTTCCACCGGGTGCGCCGGGGCGAGAACCTCACGGCGCTCGCGGATGAGTACGGCGTCACGGTGCGCCAGCTCCGCGCGTGGAATGGGCTGGGGCCGAACCAAGGGATCCGTGCGGGCCAGCGCCTCCGGGTCGCTCCGCCACCGGCCGCGCCTCGGCGCGCGAGCACGGTGCGCGTGGCGTCGTCGGGGGCTACGGTGCGAGCCATGGCGCAGGCGTCCAGCGCACCGGCGTCCGGCCCGCAGGCGGCCGCC
>DATEJD010000464.1:0-2289 GCA_035278325.1 Gemmatimonadales bacterium
GCGACGCTCAAGGGCCTGAGCGCCGCGGCCGCCGGGGCCGACCTCGCGCCCGACACCGATTTCCGAGTTTCCATCACCGATGCCGCCGGGCCGGACGCCTATCCCATCTCTTCCTTTACCTGGCTCCTGGTGCACAAGCAGGACACCACTTCCACCAAGCAGCGGGCGATACGTGGCTTTCTCGCGTGGATGCTGCAGCCGGAGCCCCAGCGGATGGCGGCCGATCTCCACTACGCTCCGTTGCCGGTCAAGGTCATCGAGATGGTGCGCCAGCGGCTCGGGGCTTCGTGACCGATCCGTTACATAGACGTGACGGTCCGCGCGGCCGTGAGGGGTAAAATCCCCGCCATGACTGCCATCTCCGAGCGCGACCTGGCCGCCCCCGCGGCGGCCCCCGAGAAGGTGCCGCTCGACCGCAGCACCTACAGCGATCACATCTTCAAGGGCCTGCTGAAGCTGGGTGCAGTCACCATCCCGGTGCTGCTCGGCTTTCTGGTGCTCGAGCTGTGGAAGGGTGCTCGGCTGGCCATCGGCAAGTTCGGTCTGGACTTCGTCACCACCAGCGTGTGGGATCCGGTGGCGGAGCAGTTCGGCGCCTTTCCCTTGATCTTCGGCACGCTCGTCTCATCGCTGGTGGCGTTGGTGATCGCCGTGCCGCTCTCGCTCGGCGTGGCGATCTACCTGACCGAGTTCGCCCCCAAGGCCGTGCGCCAACCCGTCGCGTTCCTGATCAGCCTGCTGGCCGCGATTCCGAGCGTGGTGTACGGACTCTGGGGCATCTTCGTCCTGATCCCCCTGCTCCGAAAGTCGGTTTTCCCGCTGATTCGCGATGTCTTCGGCTTCCTCCCGCTGTTTCAGGGGCCCATCTACGGCCCTTCGATGCTCGCGGCGGGCATCATCCTGGCGATCATGGTGATGCCCTACGTCATGTCCGTGTCCCGTGAGGTGCTGCTGGCGGTGCCCAACACGCAGCGGGAGGCCTCGCTGGCGCTGGGGGCTACGCGGTGGGAAGCCGTGATCACCGCGGTGCTCCCCTACGCACGCTCCGGCATCATCGGCGCCGTCATTCTGGGCCTGGGCCGCGCGCTCGGCGAGACGATGGCGGTGACCATGCTCATCGGGAACCGGCATGAGATCGCCGCTTCGCTGTTCGCGCCGAGCTACACGATGGCGGCGGCGATCGCGAACGAGTTCTCCGAGGCCGTCGGCGACATGCACCTCTCGGCGCTCGCCTACGTCGCGTTCCTTCTGTTCGTGGTGACCGTGCTGGTGAACGCGGGGGCCCGGCTCCTGATCTGGCGGGTGGCCCGCGGCTCGGCCGCGGGAGGGAAGGCGCTGTGAGGGGGCCGGAGGCTCGGTCCGGAGTCACCCTGAACGCAGTGAAGGGGGCAAACCCCGACGCATGCCCCCTTCGCTGCGCTCAGGATGACTCCTGTGGGTTGCCATGAACCGGCGCATCCTCCGTCGCCTGTTCAGCAACCTGATGGTCGGGCTCATGATCGGCGCGGTGATCGTGGCCTTGGCCCCGCTGTTCTTCATTCTGGCCAACCTGGTGATCAAGGGCGCCGGCAGCCTGTCGGCCGACTTCTTCACCAAGACCCCGGCCCCCGCGGGCGAGACCGGCGGCGGCGTGGCACACGCCATTGTCGGAACGCTGATCATCGTCGGCGTCGCGAGCCTGATCGGGCTCCCGATCGGCATCGCCGCCGGGATCTATTGCGCGGAGTACCCGGGTAGCCGGCTCACCTGGGTCACCCGGTTCGTGGCCGACGTGCTGAACGGCACGCCATCCATCGTCGTGGGTGTCTTCGCGTGGGCCTGGATCGTCGCGACCCAGAAACACTTCTCCGCCCTGGCGGGGAGCGCGGCGCTCGCCATGCTCATGATCCCGATGGTGCTCCGCACCACCGAGGAGATGATCAAGCTGGTGCCCAACTCGCTCCGCGAGGCCGCACTGGCCCTGGGCTACCCGCGCTGGCGCACCAGCCTGGCCATCGTGGTGCGCACCACCCTGCCCGGCATCGTGACCGGCAGTCTGCTGGCCGTGGCGCGCATTGCGGGCGAGACCGCGCCGCTTCTCTTTACCGCGCTGGGCAGCCAGTACCTGAGCTACCGCCTGAACCAGCCGATGGCGGCCCTGCCGCTCACCGTGTTCACCTACGCCACCGGACCCTACGACGAGTGGCATCGCTACGCCTGGGCCGCGGCCCTGGTACTGATTCTCGTCGTGTTCATCCTCAGCCTGGGCGCGCGCCTCGCCATCCGGCAAAGGTTTGACCTCAATGGCTG
>DATEJD010000465.1:0-2682 GCA_035278325.1 Gemmatimonadales bacterium
GGAACACTGGTGGCGGTGCTCCGGTGACCGGGCGGTGGAAGGCGCTGCTCCGGCTGCTGGCCGTCCAGGGCACCTGGAATTACGAGCGCATGCTCGGCGTGGGGATGGGATACGCCGCCGAGCCGCTGCTGGAGGATCTCAAGACCGTCGACCCGGTCCGCCATGGCGAGGCCGTGGTCCGCTCGGCCGAGTTCTTCAACTGCAACCCGAATCTCGCCGGGCTCGCGCTGGGTGCCACCGCTCGGGCCGAGTACGAGGACGTCCCGGGGCCGCAGATCGCGCGGCTCCGCACCGCGCTGTGCAGTCCGCTGGGGTCGCTGGGCGACGATCTCTTCTGGGCCGGCCTGGTGCCCGCGTTGGTGGGCGCCGCGATCGCCGCCGTGGTGCTCGGCGCGGGCGGCAGGGCCATCGTAGCGTTCCTGGTGGTCTACAACCTGGTGCGGTTCGGGACCGGCCTCTGGGCGCTCCGCACCGGCCTCGACGCCGGCATGCGGGTCGGCGCCGCCATCGGGGCGTCGTGGGTGCCGCGCGCGGTCGCGCGCATCGGACCGATCGCGGGTGCGCTCGTCGGGCTCGCGGTCCCGCTCGCGGCCGGCTGGTATCTGCGCGGGTTCGGCTGGGGCGGGGCGGGCGGAGCGCTCGCCATCGCGGCCACCGGCGCCGCGATGTCGCGCTGGTTCGGCCCGGCGCTCTCCAGCGTGCGGTTCGCCCTGCTCGCCATGGCGCTGCTGCTCCTCTTCCGTTGGGTGGGCCTGTGATCGAACGTCAGGCGACCATCGTGAACCAGGAGGGCCTTCATGCCCGGCCCGCCGCGCGGATCGTGCGGCTGGCCAGCTCGTTCGAGTCCGAGATCGAGCTGGCCAAGGACGGCCTCGACGTGAACGGCAAGAGCATCATGGGCGTGATGATGCTGGCGGCCGAGTGCGGCAGCTCCATCACCATCCGGGCCACCGGCCCCGACGCGGAGCGGGCGGTGCAGGCGCTGGCGGAGCTGGTCGAGAGCGGCTTCGGGGAGACCGTCCTGTGACCCGCGCGCTCCGGGGCATCGGCGTCTCGCCCGGCGTGTCCTGCGCGCCGGCGTTCATCGTGCGGATGGACTTTCCGGAGGTGCCGGACCGCACCGTGAGCCCGGCGCAGGCCGACACCGAAGTCCAGCGCCTCTATGAAGCCGTCGACTATGTGGTGGGCCACCTCCGGGAGCTGGGTCAGCGGGTGCTGCAGCGGGCCGGGCCGGAGGAGTCGCGCATCTTCGACGCTCAGATCCTGATGGCGCAGGACCAGGAGTTCCTGGCGTCGGTCGAGACCCTGATCCGCAACAACTACCTGAGCGCCGAGACCGCCTACGAGTTCAAGGCGCTCGAGTACCGCAATCTGTTCGCCGGCGCCGCCATGCTGCGCGAGCGGCTGGCCGATCTCCACGCGATCCAGCTCCGCATGCTCAACCGCCTGATGGGCGGCATGGGGCACGAGCTCTGGTCCATTCCGGCGGACGAGCAGGTGATCGTCGTGGCGCACGAGCTCTCGCCCGGGCTCACCGTGCAGCTCGACCGGGAGCAGGTGGTGGGCCTCATCAGCGAGGAGGGCACCCGCACCGCGCACGCGGCCATCCTCGCGCACTCGCTCGGCATCCCCGCGGTGATGGGCGCGGTCGGCGCCCTGGCGTCCATTCCCCCCGGCATGATGGTGCTGCTCGATGGGCAGGCGGGCACCATCGTGCTCGACCCGACCCAGCACGAGCTGGAGGAGGCCAAGACCAAGGTCAGCCGGCGGCACCGGCTGGAGCTCCAGCTCGAGGCCGTGGTCGAGGCGCCCGCGGTCACGCCAGGCGGGCGGCCCATCCTCCTCATGGGAAACGTGGACCTGCCCGAGGAGATCGAGACCGCGGCTCGGATGGGAGCCCAGGGCGTGGGCCTCCTCCGCACCGAGTTCCTGCTCACCGGCCGCGCCGCGCTCCCGACCGAGACCGAGCAAGCCGACTATTTCCGCCGCGTGGCCACCGCCTTCCGCGGCCACACCGTGGTGATCCGCTCGTACGACCTGGGAGGCGACAAGTTCCCCGTCGCGTTCAAGGCCCCGTCGGAGGCCAATCCCTTCCTGGGCTGGCGCTCCATCCGGGTCTGCCTGGATGAGCCCGACGTGTTTCGCCCTCAGGTACGCGCCATTCTGCGGGCCGCGGCCGACAGGGACATCCAGCTCATGCTGCCGCTGGTCACCCTGGTGGAGGAAGTGGAGCAGGCGCGCGAGATCGTGCAGCAGGAAGGCGAGGCGCTCCGGCGCGAAGGCGTGCGCGCCGCGGAGTCGGTGCCGGTCGGCGTGATGATCGAAACGCCCGCGGCGGCGCTGATCGCTGACCGGCTGGCCGAGGTCGCCGCGTTCTTCAGCATCGGCACCAACGATCTCACGCAGTACACCCTCGCGGTGGATCGCGGCAACGCCCGCCTGGCCGCGCGCTTCACGCCGCACCATCCGTCGGTCGTGCGCCAGCTTCATTCGGTGCTGCAGGTGGGCCGCGGCGCCGGGATTCCGGTGAGCGTCTGCGGCGAGATGGCGTCGGAGCCGTTGAGCGCGGTGCTGCTGCTGGGCCTCGGGTACGAGCGCCTCAGCGTTTCGCCGCCGGCGCTCCCACTGGTCAAATGGGTGATCCGCACCGTGCCCGAGCCCGCCGCGGCGCGCGCGGCCGAG
>DATEJD010000466.1:0-8137 GCA_035278325.1 Gemmatimonadales bacterium
CCGACGCATGGCTCCTTCGCTTCGCTCAGGATGACTCCTAGTTAGGATGACTCCTAGTTAGGATGACCCCTGGGCAGGATGACTCCTGGCCCCGCCGCCTGCTCTACCGTGCCTCCGCCCGAACGAACCGCTCCAGCGTCACCGTGCGCGCATCGCTCTCCGCCTCGTGCCTCAGGCACCACTGCGTCGGGTAGTACCCCGCCTGCCTGAATGCCCGCGGCTGCCGGATCTCGAAGCACTCGTCGGTAGCGGCGCGGAGGACGTCGAGCGTGATCATCGGCTCCCAGAAGATGAGCTCGCCGTCGTACGCGCCGTAGATGAAGGTGCGGGTGAAGTGCGCGTGATCCTTGAGCTCGGGCGAGCGCGAGTCGAGCAGGTGGTTGCCCATCCGCGGCACCACCGCACCGACGTCGATGTGACCCTCGGGCAGGTAGAGCGCCGGGACCGGCCGGGACGCGCGCTTGAAGTCCTCGCAGTCCACCAGCTCGGCGCAGCTCCCGGCGCGGATGGCCTCGATCCGCTGGCGCTCCACCGCGAAGAAGTGGAAGTCGAAGTGGGGATGCGCGTAGGGCGAGTTCAGGTGGCCGTCGGCGTTCCAGTTGAGGGTGATCCACTTGAACGGGAGTCCCGTGTCCCGCCAGAGACCGGCCGGCAGCTCGAGGACCCGCTCCTCGTCGCCGATGCACTCGTGAGCGTCGTGGCTCCCGTTGCCGTCGACATCGAAGCAGCGGCTGTGGGTGTTGTGCGCGGCCGGCAGGCCATCGAGGGCGCCGGCGCTGAGCCGCACGCCGACCGCGGTTGGGGCACCGTCGGATGCGAAGGTGACGAACGGGCGGGCGGTGCCGCCGCCAATGGCCTGCTCCGGCCCGAGATAGCTCCGGGCACGCCACGGCGCCCACGCGGCGAGCAGAATCACGAGGCCGAGACTGGCGGCGGCCAGCGCGGCGGGGACGACGGCACGGGATCGGACGGAGGGCCTCATCGCAAATCTCCTGTGGTAAGGAAAGTCGTTGTGAGGACTAAATGAGCGAAACCATCACGGAAACGGCCGGATGCCGGCCCGGACGTCGTTGAGCAGGGCGTCGAGTGAGCGGAGCTCCTGCGCCGTGAGCCCCGCCATGACCGCCTTGGTGTAGCGATCCACCTGCTCGTCCAGACGCGCGAGCAGCGTCAGGCCGTCGGACGTGATCTCGACCCGGATGGCCCGGCGGTCGTCCGGATCGGGCTTCCGGCGGGCCAGGTCCTGGCGAACCAGCCGATCGACCAGGCGGGTCACGTCGGGGTCGCGGTAGATCATCCGCTCGCCGATCTCGGTGATTCGCACGGCCTCCGGCCGGGCCCCGCGGAGGATCCGCAGGATGTTGTACTGGCTGAGGCTCAGCCCCTCGGTACGCTTGAGATACTGGAGCCAGCTCTCCTCCACCGCCCGGCTGGTGCGCATGAGGTTGACCAGCAGCTGTTCCTGCAGCGACCGGAACGGGCGGGTCTGCCGGATCTCGGCGTGAATGGGCTTCGACATGCCGAGGATATTATCCGTTGCAACGAATATCGTCAAGAGGTATACCGCCGCCATGGACCCGGGGCAAAGATTGGCGGCCGAACCCGAGTGGACCCGAGTCCGGCCGCCTGAGGAAGCCCTGACCGCGACCCCCTAGTGCTCGTCCAGCGCCCGCACCTCGCTCTCGCACTCGAACCCCGGCCAGTGCTCCCGGTGCAGGTCCAGGAACTTCCGGGTCACCTCGAGAGCCTGCTCCTTCGACGGAACCTCCACCACGGCGTAGCCGCCGATCACTTCCTTCGCCTCGGTGAATGGTCCATCACTCACCTTGAGCCGCCCCTTGCTCAAGCGCACCCGGAAGCCTTCGGCCGTGGGCCTGAGGCCGGCGGTGTCTTTGAGGACGCCGCTCTTGAGGCTCTCGCCTATGAACTCGCCCATGGCGTCCATCAGGGCCTGGGGAATCTTCTCGTTCCGGTAGCTCTCCGAGTGCCTGATCATCATGAGGAACTTCATTGCGTAAGTCTCCCTGAGAGTGAAAACGGCCACGGACATCGACTTATGTATGACGGCCCAACCGGTGGCGAAGCCTCGCCGCGGGGTGCCTTCACCCACACGTCGAACTGGGAGCGCCCAATTCGACAGGCGGTCATCCCGGCTCCTGCGGGCCGCCCGGCCACCCGCCGATTGAGCATGTACGATCGCAAGTCGTGGAAAAGACGAATGGATGTCGCGGAACGATGAAGCGGCAGGGGACGGCGCGGGACGCCGGCCAGCTACACGGTTGGGGCGGGGGCGCGTTGGAGGGTGAGGGTGACGGTGGTCCCCTGCCCCGGCGTCGAGCCGATTTCGACCCGGCCACCCGCGCCGGTCACCAGCCGGTGGACGAAGGAGAGCCCCATTCCGGTCGAGACCCCGCGCGGCTTGGTGCTGAAATAGGGCTCCATGCACCGGTGGATGACCTCCTGCGACATCCCCGGCCCGTTGTCAGCCACGCGCAGGAGCACCGAGCCGCCGTGGGTCGAATCGCTCGCGCTGACCTGGATGACCCCGCCCTGGCACTCCCGCAGCGCGTCGGCGGCGTTCTGCACCAGGTTGAACACCACCTGCGTGAGGCTCACCGGTTTGATAGCCACCCAGCATTCGCCGGTCGGCAGGTCGCGCTCGAACGCGACACCGCGCGGGATCACGTTCTTGAGGATCATGCCCACATCGCTCCACCAGTCGCCCAGCTCGGTGGCCTGGCCGTCCAGGCTGGCCTCGGGGTCGACTGCCAGCGAGCGGAGCCCGCTCGCCAGGCGCTGGAGGTAGGCAGTGCCTTTCTCGATGCCGACGACGTGGTCGCGGAGCTCCGGGGGGAGATCCGCGTCGAGCAGCAGCTTCAACCGGATGTCGATCGGCAGCAGAAGGTTGCCGAGGTCGTGGCCGAGGCCGGCGGAGAGCGTGCCCAGCGACGCCATCCGCTCCGAGAGCCGCAGCTTCTCGGTGGTGCGCTGCAGCTCGTCGGTCCGCTCGGAGACCAGTCGGGCCAGGTTATCTCCCCGGCGTGCCAGCTCGTCCTGCCACAGCTTCATCTGGGTGGTATCGCGGAGGACCACGCTGAACCCGATGAGCCGCCGGGCCGAGTCGGTGAGCGCGGTGATCGTCCCCATCGCATAGAAATGTCGCCCCGACTTGCCGCTCATCCAGCGGTCGATGCGCACCGCGCCGCTCTCGGTGGCCTGCCGGAGCTGCTCGCCCAGCGCCCTGGCCGCCTGGTCCTCGGGCGCGAACAGGCGGGCGACGTCCAGCCCGATGAATTCATCGGACCCGTAGCCCAGAACCTGCTGGCACCCCTCGTTCCAGGTGGTGACCAGGCCGTGCTCGTCGGTGGAGAAGATCGCGTAGTCTTTGACCTGCGAGATGAGCGAGCGATAGCGCTCCTCGCTCTCCCGAAGAGCGCCTTCCGCAAGCGCCTGCTCCGCCTGGGTGCGCTCGATCCAGTCCTTCTGCTCGGCCTGGCGGCGGTCGGTGACATCGTGCGCCATCGAAAGCAGGGCCAGGATCTCGCCCTCGGGATTGGGGACAACGGTCATCGACAGCTCGATCCCGCCCGCGCGACGTGACGGAGCGGCTACAAGTGCAGCAGCCCGACCTCGATCGCGAATCGCACGTACTCGGTGCGATGCTCGAGGCCGAGCTTGTCCTGGATCCGCCGTTTGTAGGCGTCCACGGTCTTGGTGCTGATCCCGAGATGCCGGGCGATCTCGGCGCCGCTGTAGCCCTCGGCCACTGCGCGGAGCACGGTCTGCTCCCGCTCGCTCAGTCCGTGGAACCGGTCGATTGCGGAGCGGAGGGCCGGGCGAGGGGCCACCGCGCCGGCCAGAAGGCGCGCGGCGGCGGGGCGCACGTAGACCTCTCCGCCCGCCACCACTCTGATCGCCTCGACCAGGTCACGCGAGGCCGCCTCCTTGGTGAGGTAGCCGCGCGCGCCCGCGTCGAGCATGGGCAGCAGTCGCTCGTGCTCGCCATGGACGGTGAGGATGAGCACCCGCACCTCCGGGAGCTCCTGTACCAGCTCGGGCAGCGCGGCGGCCCCGTCGCCACCCGGCATGTCCAAGTCCAGCACCACGATGTCGGGCTCGACCTGGCGCGCCAAGGCGAGCGCTCCCCTGCCGTCGCCGGCCTCGCCGACGACGGCGATATCGGGCGCGGTGCGGAGCAACAGCCGCAAACCCTCACGCACCATCGCGTGGTCATCCGCCAGGATGACCCGAATGGTGCGGTCGCTCATCGACACCCCGCGGCGGGCGTACGGCCGCGCCGCCATATCGGTCCCTAGCCGAGCCAGCTCGTCGGCGAATTCATGCGTCAGCGTCATACCGGCGCCTCAATCGGTCCACCGCCCCATTCCGGACAATGACCTGAGGGCCCGGACATGGCAATCCCGCCGGTGCGACGCAAAGACAGACCGGCCCGGCACCAATCTTGGCCGCCCGGGGACGGCCGGTGTCGGGAAAACCGGAAGGCCCGGCGTAAGTGCCTGAGGAACGGTCCTTCAGGTTTCCCCGGCAGCGCACGCCGCCAGGGTCACGCAGCTTTGCTGTGCCCGACGATCTACTCAGCGGAGGGTGGTATGAACAGCGACCCCGACATCCAGCGAGACGTGGTCGCCCAGCTCGAGGCCGAGCCGAACCTGAGATGGGAGGACACCGCGGTCGGGGTCAGGGACGGCGTGGTGATGCTCGCCGGATACGTCGACAGCTACGCCGACAAGTGGCGGGCCGAGCAGGTGGTGGAAAAGGTCAAGGGCGTCAAGGCGGTGGTGAACGAGCTCAAGGCGAAGCTCCCGTCGCAGTCGCGCCGCCCCGATCCGGAGCTGGCGCGGGCCACCATCGACGCCCTCACATGGAACGTGCTGGTCCCGACCGACAGGATCCAGGTCGTGGTGGAGGACGGCTGGATCAGCCTCATCGGCGAGGTGTCGCACTACTACCAGCGCGAAGAAGCGGAGCGGACGGTGCGCAACCTGACGGGCGTGGTCGGCGTGACCGATCTCATCACGGTGGCGACCGCGCCGCCTCCGGACGACCTGAAGCGGCGCATCACGGAGACGCTTCGCCGGGGAGTCCAGCTCGACGCCGACCGGATCACCGTGGAGGTCGACGGCCACGAGGCCATCCTGCGAGGCCCGGTGCGCTCCTACGCCGAATACAAGGAGGCCGAGCGGGCGGCCAGAAACGCGCCGGGCATAACCGAAGTCGAGAACCATCTCACCGTCGACCCGCTGGCGTACGCTCCGGCGTAGCGCGGGCTCGGCGGTGGCACAGTCGAGAAGGAGCAACCACATGGCGAATCCACGAGAGAAGGGCAACGGCGGCACGGCGATGCAGGAACGTGCCGGCACTTCTGCCACGGGTGAGGGAAATGGGTCGACGCGGACCGAAGGCCGTACGGCCATGACCCGATGGCCTGCCGTCCTGGCCGGCGTGCCGGGGAGCCCCTGGGAGCTGATGCGGCGGATGAGCGAGGAGATGGACCAGCTGTTCGAGAGCCTGGGTGGAACGGGCTCCGCGCAGGGCCGGCGGAGGAGCACCGGCCTCACCAGCGCGGCGCCGATGTTCGTGCCGAACATCGAAGTGCAGCGGCGGGGGAACGATCTGGTGGTGCGGGCCGATCTCCCGGGCATGGGGCCGGACGACATCAGCGTCACGGTCGACCGCGGCGCGCTCACCATCTCGGGTGAGCGGCGGCAGGAGCAGCGCGAAGAGCAGGGCGGCGTGCTCCGGAGCGAGGTGACCTACGGCACCTTCTTCCGCACCATCCCGCTTCCCGATGGCGTCGACGAGAACAAGGTGGCGGCCAAGTTCACGAACGGGGTGCTCGATATCACGATCCCGGTGTCGCAGGAGCGTGAGCAGGGACGCCGCGTCCAGATCAAGTCCTAGCCGGAGGCTCCCATGCGCGTAGCGCTGATCGACCTCGAGAGCCTGAGCCGGAACTGGTGGGCCGTGGTACTGCGTGGCGTGGCCGGCATACTGTTTGGGATCATCACCTTCATCGCCCCGATCATCTCGCTGGCGACGCTGGTCCTCCTGTGGGGTGCCTATGCGTTCGTCGACGGCGTGCTGGCCATCGTGACCGCCGCCCGCCGGCGTGGCGCGGACCGCTGGTGGCTCCTGTTGCTCGAGGGCGTGAGCGGGGTCCTCGCGGGCATTCTCACCTGGATCTGGCCCGGGATCACCGCCTTGGTTCTGCTCTACCTCATCGCGGCGTGGGCGCTGGTCACCGGGGTGCTCGAGCTCGCCACGGCGGTCCGTCTGCGGAAGGTTCTCACCAACGAGTGGCTGCTGGCCCTGAGCGGGATCCTGTCGATCGCGCTCGGCATCTTCCTGGCGCTGGTGCCGGGTCCTGGGGCCCTGGTGCTGGTGCTCTGGATCGGCGCGTACGCCTTCGTGTTCGGCGTGGTGCTGGTGGCGCTGGGCGTCAAGCTCCACCGGCTGGGATCGGCCCATCACCGTCCCATGGCGGCCGGCGTCGTGTGACGAGCACGCCAGCGAATGGCGCCAGCAGGAAGGCCCGGGACATCCCGGGCCTTTTTGCTTGTGGTTGGCCGGCGGCAGCGGCTCAGACGGCCGCAGGCTCGCCGGTGAGCGTCGGCGTTACTCGCATCGCCCAGCCGCCTCCAGCACGCCGGCGCCGCTGCGCTGATAGAGCGTGCCGGTGAAGCTCACCCCGTATACGCTGTCCCGCGACCCCGATTTGACCAGGATGGCCGGGTAGTGTCCCGACCCATCAGCGAGCAGGCGGCCGACTCGGGTGGTGGCGCCGGCGAGCGCGACCGCCGATCCGTTGGAGTAGAGCCACACGGGCGGCAGCGAATCTCCGGTGCGACAGCGAGAGATCGGCAGCGGACTGCCAAGGAAGGTGTTGTAGGGGACCCGCCCGATGGATCCGGTCGCGGGGGCCGGATTGGCGCCAGGCGCGCCGGCTGTGTCGGCGTCCGTGGGGCTGAGGAGCGCCGCCGCCCGGGCATAGAGCCGCGCGCCCGGCGAGCATGAGACCGACCGGAGCTCGGCAGTAAAGACCTCGACACCCGGATCATTGCGGCTCAAGTCCGGGCGGCTCAGCGCGCTGTCCATCACCATCCGGAGCACGGCCTCGCAGTCACTCGCGTTTCGAATCGCGGCCCGCAGCCGCAGGGCCTTGATGGCGAGCGCGGTCTGCAGAAACCACGGGCTCGTCGGGACCATCAGCTCGGCCGGGGTGACGCTGTGGGCGGCCGAGATGTACGGCGCGAGCGCGCGCGCGGCACGCGGGATGGCCGGTAGCTGGGCGTCGATCGCGAGCGTGGCTGGGTCGGCGATGGGACCGGCAGGCTGGATGGGCGACGCGTTGAAAGGCAGGACCTGCACCAGCAGTGCCGAGCTGGCCACATCCAGCGGGGCCGTGAGCCCTTCCACGACCCGAAGCCACCAGAAGTGGGACGCGAAGTCCTGTCCTCGGGCCGCTGGCGATACACCTAGGCTCAGCGCGAGCGCCAGCCGCCCGGCTCGGAGCCATGGCGACCAGGCGCTCATCGCTCAATCCGACAGCCGTTTTGGCTGCCAGGACGTCGCAGGCGGGGCCGAAGGGAGGGACTGCGGTGGCGCTTCAGCTGACCCGGATGGACCGTCCTGGACCGGCGGGCCGGACTCGTGCGAGTCCGAGAGGCTGCGTTTGAACTCCCGGATGCCCTTCCCCAACGACGCTCCGACCTCGGGCAGCCGCCTGGCTCCGAACAGGAGGAACGCAACGATCAGAATGACCACGATCTTGTCTGGCGCGAGTTCTCCCATGGGTCCCTCGTCTCACAACCGGGTCCGACCTCGACCTCCTCCCTGGTCAATGCGTGAACGGGCCCGACCGATTCGCCGGCCGGGGCCCCTTACTGCGGGATCGTCATCCCGTAGCCGCCGCGGCCAGCGCGACGATCTGTGCCTCCAGGCTCTCGCGGGGCCCGAGATCGCGCAGGATGGACCGTACGTCCCACGGCAGCCCACCCTCCGGCACCCAGCCCGGATCGAGGTCGTGCAGGAAGCCCGCCACCCGGACTCGCGCCTGGGTCGCCTCGTCGCAGCCGAGCGCGCGCGCCAGGCTCAGCGCGGCGGTGCCCGCCGACTC
>DATEJD010000467.1:0-2776 GCA_035278325.1 Gemmatimonadales bacterium
GTTCGAGATCGCTGGCCCTTCACCACGAAGGCACGAAGGACACGAAGGACGCCCTGCCGCATTGATCCTCCTCTCATTCCGAGACGGAAGAGTTCGCCGCGAGAAGGTTTTTGGGGTGGGGGGCACCCCAAGATCTCTGCAGCGAGGCCGGCTTAGGCGCGGAATGAGAGGAACTTGGACCGACCAGGGAGCCTTCCGTGTCTTCCGTGCTTCCGTGGTGAACCGCCAGCGATCTCGACTGGTGGACGAACCCCGAGGACCGTGCTCGGACGCTCACGCGCTCGTAGGAGCGGTATGGCAACGCCTGCTTAGTCCGCCAGATCGCTGAAGCACCGGGGATAGCCGTCCTCGCCGAGATAGTACCGGGGGGGCTCGTAATGCGTCTCTGCCGTGAACGGCTCCTCGAATCGATCCCCGCAGAGGTCCTGGCGTACGAAGAAGGCATCCACCCCGGCGAGATCGCAGCCGACCAGGCTCAAACCGTAGGCACGGCATAGCGACTCGTAGGCCTTCAGGCTGGCGCCGAAATAGGACGTACGGTTCCACCAGCGGGCATCATCGTATTGGACCTTCCATTCGATCTCGGGCGGGTAGATGGCATTGTACTCGACGACGAGCACCCGCGGCCGGACCACCGGCAGAGCCGCCGCGAGAATCCAATAGGTGTTCCGGTCCACATCCAGCGAGAGGAGGTCGATCTCCGCCGGCACCTCGAGGCGGCGGAGGCTGCCGCAGAGGTTCTTCATCGTGACAACCGATTGCAGGAGGGTCAGCTGACCTGCAGCGAGTGGCTCCCGGAACGCGCGCCGGATTCTCGCGACAGAGCGCCGATCGCCCTCGATCCAGTAGCCCCGCCACCCTTGGGTCAGGAGATACGTCGTATTGTTCTCCGGTCCATCGACGCCGATCTCCAGAAATAGATGGTCGCCGCCACCGATCCGGCGGAAGACCTCCTGGAGAATCCCGTCTTCTCCGTTTTGCGAGAATATTCGACGTTCGTATCGATTGAGACACTTGCTGCTGGCGTATCGCTCCTGACAGAGCAGGCGCCGGACGAATTCCTCATGGTGCGCGCGGTCCTGGGCCAGGAGAGCCCGCAGGGATCGCAATTCTCTGATGACTGGGAGCTGGACGTAGAGGCGTTTCAGCAGGGACAGTGCAGAAGGCATTCAGTCACTTCGGCGGCGGCACTCCGCCCCGACGGCAGAGCATGAACTAAACGACGTGACGCCAACACGTTGACGGGTCTTAAGCTGGCGGCCTTAGCGGAACCCGCGCCCGGGGCGCGGTCGGCGGACCTACGATAGGGCCGGCGGCGTGCCCCCACCAGAGGGGTGGGACAAAACGTCTGCGGTCCCTCATCGCCCGACGACCTCGAGGTCGCGGGTGGAGCATCCGTGTACCCCGGCCGCGCTCACCTGAACCGTGACCACGTAGCGTCCCCTCGACAGTGATCGCAGGTCCAGCGCCACCGCCCGCCCGGCGCCACGCGAGTGCGTGCCCGGCTCCTCGCGCCACCGAAGGCTGACCGGCGACTCGGCCTGAAACGGACACTCTGGACGCCCCGCCGGGGACGGTTCATCACTCCTCGACCGCGGCTTCATCACCGAGACTCGGATCTCCACCGCAACGTTGGGCTCGTCGAGCTGGTCGTACAGCTCCCAGTAGAGGCCCAGCCGCTTGCCCACGCGCGCCACCGGCGCGTCCAGCGCCGCGGGAAGCGCCGCCTCCAGTGAGGCCGGCAGCACCTGGCCCGGGGCGAACAGAAGGATGTCCGATACCAGCGGCGGCAGCCCGCCAGGGTCGGGCGGCGTCATCGCACGCCACCGCGCGACCCACGGCGTGTCGATCCCCACCATCTCCAGGCTGACCACCGCCGGCCTCCAGGCGGAGGGCACCGTCAGCATTCCCACCGGCCCGGTCGGCGTCACTCGCGCGACGGCGGCCGGGGTCGCCGGATCCCGCGCGACGGCGAGGCGGGCGTCGGCCGGTCCACGAGCAAGGACGGAGTCCGACGAGAGGTTGTACGCCGCGATCGTGAGCGTACTGTCCCCGCGACGAAACCGCGCCAGCTGCAGCCGCCCGATGGGAGCGAAGCCGAGCGTGTATCGGGGGCCGTACCGGGCGGGCGGGAGCTCCATCCCCGGATCCCAGCGGACCTTCGTGACATCGGCCCACGGCTCGGCCAGCGCCGGAGCGGGAAAGAGCCAGAAGCTCGGGCTCGGTTCGTGGCCGAGGATCCGGGCTGGCGACTCACGGCCGGGAGGAGCGACGGAGCGCGACCAGTAGCGTGGCCAGCCGAACCGCACGAACAGCTCGCGCGTGTCGCCGCCTCCGGAGAGGCCGTCGACTGTTGCCGCGCCCTCGAGCAGGAGGGCCATCGTGTGGCGGGCGTAGTGCTCGGTTCTGAGGTCGTTCCCGGGATGAGAGTAGAGCGGACGCGCGAGCCACCAGATCCGCTCATCGGCAGATGAGCGCTCGGCACAGGGAAGCCCGTGGTAGAGCCGTTCGCCATCTCCAAGCAGCGGGCTCAGGTCGATCCAGGCGCATCGCCGCGGCTCCGGCATGTCCCGCAGCGCGCGTCCGAACGCCTCATCCGCGCCTTCGTAATCCGCGGCCAGGTGCCGGGCGAGACCCTCCAGTGCCTCGCACCACCAGCGCGCGGCCCGGCACCGCCGCGCCATGGCGACGGCCGAACCCAGATTCCCCTGGTCGACCAGATAGCGCACCGTCTGTCCGATGATCCAGCCGTCGCCCGGCAGCCGCGCGGCGGCCG
>DATEJD010000468.1:0-2094 GCA_035278325.1 Gemmatimonadales bacterium
AGGGGCTGCTGCTCAGCGCGGTCTCCGCCCCGGCGCCATCACCCGCGGCTGCTCCCGCTGCGTCGGCCAAGTCGGGGGCGGCGACGGTGAACGCGTTCATGAGCCGGTGGGCCGCGGCCCACGACTCGGCGCTGGCGCGCCTCGCGAGCGGCGTGCGCGTCGCACGGCTTAACCAGCTGTTCGCCGCGTCGCGGCTCAGCCCCGGCGGCGGTGTCACCGAGACCCGCATGAGCCTCGCGGGCGTCGCCAACTTCATCCGCATCTATCGGGAGCAGCAGGCGGCGATCGAGCGGCGCTTCCAGGACGCCGTCACCACCACGGCCAAGACGCGCAGCTGGGCGCCGGCCGACGTGCGGCAGTGGTACGCCAAGCCGCCGCGCACCGACACGCCGGCCGTCGCGGAGCTCACGTCTTCGCTGGTGACGGGGATCGACAGCCTGTTCGGTGTGCTGGATGCTCAGGCGGGAACCTACGCGGTCACCAAGAACACCATCCGGTTCGACGATCCGGCGGCGGCCCGCGAGTACATGGCACTGCGAGAGCGGATCGTGGTGACGATGGATTCGGCGCGGGCGGTGGGTGGCGCGGATCACCCCGGGCCGATGAGCTACCTGCTGCAGGCCATCGGCGCTACGCGCCTGCCGATCGCTTCCTGAGCGGCGCGGGGCGATCGGCCGTCTCGATCGGCTCGTCCCGCAGGAGCGCGTCGGGCCGCTCTTTCATCGCCCGCTCGGCCAGCGCCCGCTCCCCGCGGGCGCACAGCGCGTCGAAGGCCTCGAGCGGTGAGACCCCGACCCGCCGCGGCCCGTGGTGGTCGCTGCCGACGACGTCTACCATCCCTTCCGCCACCATCGCCCAAGCCAGCGACTGCGACTCCGGCCGGTGATCCCGGTAGTGACCGGTGAAGCTCCCCGCGTTTACCTGGAGCAGCGCGCCCAGCTCCCGCCAATGCCGCATGACCTCGATAGGATCGCGGCCGCGCGGATAGCGATATCGCTCGGGGTGAGCGATCACGATCCGCCGGCCGCTGCTGACAACCGCACGCACCACCTCGTCGTGGGTCCCCACCAGCTCGAAGCCGAACTCGACCAGCAGGGCACGCGACCCACCCAGCCCGACGTCGGCGCGGTCCACCACCCGTCGGATCGTGACGGCATCCGGAGCCCAGATCTCCTGGCCCAGCCCGATGCCGGGCAAGTCCGCCTCCCGCGCCACCGCCGCCCTCAGGCGCTCGAAGGCCCGCCGCTGGAGATCGAGCTCCCGGGTAACGGCGGCATCCGTGGCAAGACGCGGCAAGAGCAGGTGCGGGGTCGCCACCAGGGTCCGCACCCCCTCCGCGTACAGGGCCCGGAGCGCATCGAGCGATTCAGCCACCGTCGCCGCCCCGTCGTCGACGCCGGGGACCAGGTGGTTGTGGAGGTCGGTGAAGGGCATGGCGTGTGGGTGGGGCAAGGTGCGGGCCAGAAGGACGATAGGACGATAAGGCGATAGGGCGATAGGGCGAGGAGCGGTTGGGAGGGCGGTGCGGCGATAGGGGTGTCGGCGAAGGGTGAGGTACCAACGCAACGCAACTGGCTACGCTATCGTGGAAGATGCTGCGATATGAGCGATTTGAGGCTTGGCGGTGGGCGCATCGCCTCGCGCTGGACGTCTTTACTGCCACCGACTGCTGGCCGATCTCGGAGCGGTATGGGCTTACGGCGCAGACTCGACGGGCGGCCTTGTCGGTACCGACGAACATCGCGGAGGGAATCGGACGTCAGGGACGGCGAGAGCTCGCGCATTATCTCAGTATCTCGCTGGGGTCGCTGACCGAGCTCGGCTATCTCCTAAGGTTCGCCAGGGATCGCGGGATCTGCTCGGCAGAGGATTGGGCGCGTCTCGAGCAAGCCCGCGGGAGGACCGGCGCCTTTATTTACGGTCTGTATCGCCGAGTCCGCGTACCACCCGCCCGGCACACCTGAGCTCCCAGCTTGTCGCCCTATCGCCCTATCGTCCTATCGCCTTATCGTCCTTATTAACCTTCACTCACCCCTGCATCGGAGCCCACCGTGCCCTCCCGCCGCACCCACGGCTTTCGCGAATCGGTCATCC
>DATEJD010000469.1:0-2950 GCA_035278325.1 Gemmatimonadales bacterium
GACGCCACAAAAGAACGCAGTGGCGTCTCGGCTCTCACCTCTTTGGACCTCAAGCTCAGACTGACCAAACGGACCGCTCCCGCAGGCGTGAAAAAGGGGACCTCGGGGTCCCCTTTTTTGTTGCTCGGAGCCGAGGCCCAGATCACTCGGACAGCAGCTCGATCCGGGCGATGTCCGCGCCGTCGCCGTCGCGGTGCCCCAGCTTGAGAATGCGGGTGTACCCGCCGGGCCGCGCGGCGAACCGCGGGCCGATCTCGCTGAAGAGACGCGAGAGCGTTTCGCGACTCTTGATCTTCCGCTCGACCAGGCGACGGGCGTGCAGGTCGCCCCGACGCGCCAGCGTGATGAGCTTCTCGGCGAACGGCCGCAGCTCCTTGGCCTTGGCCTCGGTGGTGATGACGCGGCCGTGCTCGAACAGGCTGGTGGCCATGTTGTTGAGCAGCGCGCGCCGATGGCTCGACGTGCGGCTCAGCTGCCGGCCCTTGGCGCGGTGCCGCATTACGGAATCTCCCCGGCGCCGGCGGACGGATGCGCCATCGGCGGCGTGCCCGAGCGCAGCACGCGCAGCTCTCCGTCGGTTTCCTCGAACGCCATCCCGAAGTTGAGCCCCTCGCGCTGCAGCAGATCGGCGATCTCGCTCAGCGCCTTCTCACCCACGTTCTTGACCTTGAGCAGGTCGTCCTCGCTGAACTCCACCAGGTCCTTGAGGGTCCGGATGTTGGAATTCTTGAGCGAGTTGAGGGAGCGGACCGAGAGACCGAAGTCGTCGATTGGCCGGGCGAGCCGCTGGCGCAGGTTGGCCCCGTTCCCGGCACCCGCGCCGGCTCCGGCATCGCGCATGGTGGGCACCTTGCCGAAGTCCACGAAGTACTGGAAGTGGACCTGGGCCAGGGCGGCCGCGTAGGCGATGGCATCCTCGGGCGTGATGGTGCCGTTGGTCTCCACCTGGACCGTGAGCCGGTCGTAGTCGGTGCGCTGGCCGACGCGGGTCTCGGCCACCGCGAAGTTGGCGCGGCGGACCGGATTGTAGATGGCGTCGATGCGGACCAGGTCGACCGGCAGCGAGCGGTCGGCCGGATGCATCTCGGCCTCGACGTAGCCCCGGCCCTTGTTCACGTACAGCTCCATGGTGACGTCGCGGTCGTCCTGGAGGGTGAACAGCAGGTGATCGGGGTTCTTGATGGTAACGGCCCCGTGCTCCTGGATGTCGCGGGCGTAGACCGGCCCGGCGCCATCGCGGCGGATGTGGAGCACGGCCTCGTCCACCTCGTCGCTCAGCACCAGGGTGAGCGCCTTGAGGCGCTGCACGATCTGATGCACATCCTCCAGCACGCCCTGCACGGTCTGGTGCTCGTGCACCACGCCGTCCAGGCGGAAGCCCCACACCGCGCTGCCGCGGAGGGAGGACAGGAGGAGCCGGCGGAGGGAGTTGCCGAGCGTGTAGCCGAAGCCCCGCTCCAGCGGCTGGAGGCGGAACTCGGCGGCGTTGGGGTTGTCGTCCCGCTTCGTCATCTCGACGAGATGCGGGCGCACCAATCCAGTCAGGTCAATGGTCATGGTCACTTAGAGTACAGCTCGACGATGAGCTGTTCCTGTGCGTTGATCGGAATCGCTTCGCGCGTCGGGCGCTCGGTTACGCGGCCCGCGGCCTTGTCGGCATCCACCGAGAGCCAGGCCACCGGCTGCCCGCGCCCGGCCAGTTCCTGAGCCAGCTTCACGGCCACGAGCTCGCGGCTGGCCGGGGCGACGCGCACTTCCTCGCCCGGGATTACCCGGTACGCCGGAATGTCCACCCGGCGGCCGTTCACTTCCACGTGCCCGTGGGCGATGAGCTGGCGGGCCGCCTTCCGGCTGCTGGCGAAGCCCATCCGGTGGACGATGTTGTCCAGCCGACTCTCGAGGGCCACCAGCAGATTGGTGCCCTTCACGCCGGCCTCGCGGGTCACCGCGTCGAACGTGTTGCGGAACTGCCGCTCGCTCAGGCCGTAGATGCGCTTGACCTTCTGCTTCTCGCGCATCTGCTTGGCGTACTCCGACGTCTTGCGCGGGCGGCCGCCGGTCTGGCCATGCTGGCCGGGCGCGTATTCCCGCCGCTCGACCGGACACTTCTCCGTCAGGCACTTGGTGCCCTTGAGGAACAGCTTG
This sequence comes from Gemmatimonadales bacterium, assembly GCA_035278325.1. Lineage (GTDB taxonomy): Bacteria > Gemmatimonadota > Gemmatimonadetes > Gemmatimonadales > GWC2-71-9 > CAVVWJ01. The sequence goes on from DATEJD010000469.1 coordinate 2,146, forward strand.
GTGCCTTCGCGCCGGCAGAGCCGGCAGCTGGGACCGACGTAACGCGACACGCTCAGACCCGCCGCTTCTTCGGCGGGCGGCAGCCGTTGTGCGGGATCGGGGTGACGTCGCGAATAGAGACGACGCGGAGCCCGACCGAGGCCAGTGCCTGGATGGCGGACTCGCGCCCGCTGCCAGGACCCTGCACCCGCACATGCACCCGCCGGAGCCCGAGGTTCATCGCCTCGCGCCCACAGTTCTCGGCGGCGACGGTCGCGGCGAACGGCGTGCTCTTCTTGGAACCCTTGAAGCCGGCCTTGCCCGCCGATCCCCACGCGAGGGCGTTGCCCTTCATGTCGGTGATGGTGATGAGCAGGTTGTTGAACGTCGCCGAGATGTGGGCCACGCCCTCGGACTCGACGACCTTCTTGCCGCGCTTGGGCGCCGGCGCCTTGGCCGGGGGAGTCGGTGCGGTCATTTACTTCTTCGTCACTTTCTTCTTGCCGGCGATGGCCCGCCGCGGACCCTTCTTGGTCCGGGCGTTGGTGTGGGTCCGCTGGCCGCGGACCGGCAGCCCGCGCCGATGGCGGATGCCGCGGTAGCTCCCGATGTCCATCAGTCGCTTGATGTTCATCGCGACTTCGGTGCGGAGGGCACCCTCTACCTTGACCGAGCGCTCGATGATCTGCCGCAGCCGAGCCACTTCGGCGTCCGAGAGGTCCCGGACCCGGGTGTCGGGGCTCACGCCCGTCTCGCCGAGGATGCGGCTGCTGGTGGGCCGGCCGATGCCGAAGATGTAGGTGAGCGCAACTTCGACGCGCTTTTC
>DATEJD010000470.1:0-3109 GCA_035278325.1 Gemmatimonadales bacterium
CGCCGGAAGGCTTGGGCTCCGCGGCCGCCTTGCCGGAGGGAGCCGGAGCCGCCGGCGTAGCGCCGGGGGCCGTGGGTGCCGCCGCGCCGGGAGCCGAGGGTGTGGCTGCACCGGGTGTAGTCGGCGCGCCGCCGATGGGCAGCGTGGTGCTCGGCGCCGGGGCCGTCGGCGTGGTTGCGCGGAGGCGCTCCTGAAGCGCGCTGGAATCGGAGCCGCCGCGCGGCACCAGGGATAGCGCGAGCGAGAGCACCAGGAAGATGCCGCCGCACCACCAGGTGGCCTTGGTGAGCAGCGTGACCGCCTGCCGACCACCCAGCACCGTGTCGGTGGTGGCGCCGCCGAGCGAGGCCAATCCACCGCCCTGGCCGGCCTGGAGCAGGACGACCACCGAGAGCAGAAGCGCGTCGAGAATGAGCAGCGTGAGCAGGAACGCGAACATGAAATCCTCTCCTGAGCAGCCGGGAAGTCTAGCCGGCGACGCAGGTTGGGTCAACTCGGCGGCGGCAAGGAGTGGCCCACGCGGCCACTACTCCGCGGCACGTTTCCCGATCGTACGGCCGACCAGAATGGTGATGTTGTCGGTACCGCCGCCGTCCAGCGCATCCTGCAGCAAGTCCTCGCACACCTGTCGCGCCGACGTCATGGTCCGAAGGCGCTCGCGGATCCGCTCGTCCGACACGTGGGCCGTGAGTCCGTCCGAGCATAGCAAGCCAACGTTGCCCCACTGCTGCTCGAGCCGGGTCACGATCGGCGCGGTCTGCCGGCCGCCGATCGCGCTCGAGAGGGTGTGCGCCCACCGGGTGCGGCTGGCCTCCGCTCGGGCCAGGACGCCAGCGTCGATCAGTTCCTGGGCCATCGTCTGATCGCGGGAGAGCTGGGTGAGCTCCCCGTTGCGCAACAGGTAGCAGCGGCTGTCTCCCACCTGCAGCAGGTAGGCACGGGGCCAGACACCGATCCAGAGGGTGAGCGTGGTCGCCATGCCGGCCAGCTCGGGGTGTGCATCGGCCATGGCGAGAATGTCAGCGTGGGACTGCATGGCCGCGTCCTGAAGGGCGGTCAGGAAGGTGTCATCCGCGCCGCCGGAGGCGTAATAGCACTGCACGCTCTGGGACACGTAGCGGGTCACCACTTCCACGGCGAGCCGGCTGGCCGTCTCGCCGCCGGCGCCGCCACCCACGCCGTCGGCCACCATGGCCAGAAACGCGAGCCGGTCGCCGGGATCCGACAGCTGATCGATGGTAGGCAGACTGGTCAGATGGACCTGCATGTGCTTCCGGAGGGAGCCGATGAGAAAATGATCCTGATTGGTCTTGCGGACCTTGCCGGTATGCGTCAGGCCGTACACGTCGACTTCGTCGTCCGCAGGCTTGTGGGCCGGCGGGGCCGCGGCCTCTGCGAAGGATTGGGTCATACGTCCTCTGGGCATCGGTGAGGAGATCTCATGCCAAGATGCGACAGTGATGGCGGGCGCGCCAGCGCGGTTGTTGATCGGTCGGGCCCCGCCCATGTTTCGCGCGACGCGAGCCCTTCCCAAGGATGCGGGCTTCCCTGAAGCTCTCGTCCAGCGGGTGCCTCGATCCCTGGAGCGTCGCATGCCCCACCCGCTCGCCGGCCAGCGCGCGCCGGCCAGCCTCCTGATCGACGTCGCCGACCTGGAGCGGCGGTACTACGCCGGCCGCCCCGACCCCGCCGATCCAGCCCAGCGCGTGAGCTTCGGCACCAGCGGGCACCGCGGCACACCGCTGGACGGCAGCTTCACCGAAGCCCACATCCTGGCGATCACCCAGGCCATCGCGGAGTACCGGCAGGAGCGGGACATCACCGGACCGCTCTATCTGGGCAAGGACACCCATGCCGTGTCGGGCCCCGCCGAGCGCACGGCGCTGGAGGTGCTGGCCGCCAACGGGGTCGAGGTCGTGGTGCAGGAGGCCGATGGCCACACCCCCACGCCAGCCATCTCCCGGGCGATCCTCGCGTACAACGTCGGCCGCACCTCGGCGCTCGCGGACGGCATCGTCATCACGCCGTCGCACAACCCTCCCGCCGACGGCGGGTTCAAGTACAACCCGACCGACGGCGGGCCGGCCGACACCGACGTGACCAGCCGCATCCAGGACCGCGCCAACGCGCTGCTCGCGTCGGGCAATGCTGAGGTCCGGCGAGTATCGGTCGAGCGCGCCAAGGCGGCGGCCACCACCCACGCCACCGACCTGGTCGAGCCCTACGTCGCCGCGCTGGCCCAGGCGATCGATCTGCCGGCGGTTCGCGCGGCGGGTCTTCGCATCGGGGTCGACCCGTTGGGCGGTGCCTCGCTCGGCTACTGGCCCCGGATCGCGGAACGGTACGGGCTGGACCTGACCGTGGTGAATCCCGTGCTCGACCCGACGTTCGGGTTCATGACCGTGGATCACGACGGGAAGATCCGGATGGACTGCTCGAGTCCGTGGGCCATGGCCGGGCTGGTCGGCCTCAAGGATCGGTACCAGGTCGCCTGGGGAAACGACCCCGACGCGGACCGTCACGGCATCGTGACGCCATCGGCGGGGCTGCTCAATCCGAACCACTACCTCGCGGTTGCCATTCACTATCTGCTTCAGCACCGGCCAGGCTGGGCTGCCTCGGCGGCGATCGGCAAGACGCTGGTGTCGAGCGCGCTGATCGACCGGGTCGTGGCCGATCTCGGCCGCCGGCTCCTGGAGGTTCCAGTCGGGTTCAAGTGGTTCGCACCGGGGCTGTACGACGGGAGCTGCTGCTTCGGCGGCGAGGAGAGCGCGGGTGCGAGCTTCCTGCGGCTCGACGGCGGCGTCTGGACCACCGACAAGGACGGGATCCTGCTGGGACTGCTCGCGGCGGAGATCACCGCGATCACCGGCAGGGATCCCGGCCAGCACTACGCCGAGCTCACGGCCCGGCTCGGCGCGCCGGTGTACACTCGCATCGACACACCCTGCACCCCGGCGGAGAAGGCCGGGTTCAAGCGCCTGACCCCGGAATCGGTCACGGCCACGGCGCTGGCGGGCGACCCGATCACCGCTCGGCTCACCCGTGCGCCCGGGAACGGCGCTCCGATCGGCGGGCTCAAGGTCACGACGGCGCAGGGCTGGTTCGC
>DATEJD010000471.1:0-3701 GCA_035278325.1 Gemmatimonadales bacterium
AATATTTCGAGATCGATATGCCTCATCACTTCGGCATTCACGCCGTGGACACCGGCGGCATCGACATGGCCGCCCGCCGATCGGCCGCCGCCGGCGGCACCGCGCTCCAGATCTTCACCGCGATTCCCAAGTACTACGGCGACAAGTCCTCCATCCGGCCCGAGCGGGTGGCGCGGTTCCGCTCGGCGCTAACGGAGACTGGTATCGCCCCCGAGCGGGTGGTCGTGCACGCGGCCTACGTGCTCAACACCGCGAGCGACGACGAAGAGAAGTGGAGCCGCGCGGCGGCGGGCCTGGCCAAGGAGCTCGAGCGCTCGTCCGCGATCGGCGCTGGCGGCGTGTGCTTCCATCCCGGGGCCAGGTTGGACGGCGACCGGCTCGCGGCCGTGGAGCGCGTGGCCCGCGCGATGACTCAGGCGCTCGAGCGTGTACCGGGCACCACCCGCCTCCTGGTCGAGAACACCGCGGGCGCCGGCGCGACCATCGGAAAGACGCCCGACGAGGTCGGGGCGATTCTCCTTGGCATCCCCACGTCCTTGCGGGCTCGCGTCGGCTACGGACTCGATACCTGCCACCTGTTCTCGGCCGGGCACGACATCACCAAGTCGGAGTCGGCGCTGGCGCGCATTCTCGACGAGTTTCAGGCCGCGGCAGGCGAGCCGCCGTCGTTCTTCCACCTGAACGACAGCGACGGACCGCTGGGCTCGAACCGCGACCGCCACATGCTGATCGGGGAAGGGAAGATCGGCACCGCGCCGTTCGGCTGGCTGCTGCGCGATCCGCGGAGCCAGGACGTGCCACTGATTCTCGAGACGCCGCAGTCGACCGCCGAGGTCGCCGAGGACGATGCCTCGGCCGACCCCTGGGACGCCCGGATGGTCGCGCTGCTCCGGGGGCTCAGCGCGGGGTGAACTTGGGCAGCTCGCTCCGCCGCGGTGGTCGCAATATCGGAGATCGCGTGCAGTCGGCCATCGAAATGGAAGATCGCGATACGGTGCCGCTCGATCTTCACCGCGACAGGAGCTCGTGCCACGAGCTCGGCCTCGGTGCCGAGACGGTGCAGGCTTGGCAGGGAGAATCCTGATGAGGTGGTCACCGGTAACGTTCGGACCCTCGGGAAGTTCGTCGAGTCGAGCCCGTCAGCCACGGCCCACGGATGCGGCGAGTCCGGCCGGGCGTGACCGGACCTGCCCGAGCGGCCCACCTCGTCGTGCGCCCGGTTCTTGCAAAGCGGTCGGCGGACCCGGAAGCAATTCACCTCCACCCGTGCCGGGAGCGACGCCTGAACGCCAACTCGCCGCCCCCCAACGAGCTACGCTCACTTCGGATGCCGCGCCGCCCGTTTCTGGTGGCGCTGGCCGCATCCATGCTGCTGGCCGCGCTCGAGTTCACGCCCTCGGGCGCGGTGGAGACGCCCCCGATTTCCACGCTGGCGAGCGCGAGATCCACGATCAGCGCCAGCACGCATGCCCGCCCGATCGCGGTCCGCCCGGTGGATAGTGCGGCCCTCGAGCGCGACGTGGTGTTCCGGTACAACTATCGCCCGCTGGCGCGGCTGCTCGGCCGGCACAGCGACGATCAGGTGACGGTGAATCGCATCGCGCGCGCAATTGTGAAGGAAGCCGGCCGCCTCAAGGTCGCACCCAGCCTCCTCACCGGCGTGCTGCTCACGGAGAATCCGCAGCTCGAGCCGCAGACGGTGAGCAGTCAGGGCGCCATCGGCCTGATGCAGGTGATGCATTTCCACGCCGGTGAGTTCGACTGCGAGTCCGACGACTTGAGGGACGTGGAGTCCAACATCTGCCACGGCGCTCGGGTGTTTGGTCAGTACCTCAAGCGCACCGGCAACATCCATCGAGCCCTGCTGCGCTACAACGGCTGCGTCGCGAGCGTCAACACGCCGAACTGTCATCGCTATCCGTCGAAGGTATTTCGGACCGCTCGGCAGGTGAGGCGTGATTTGCTGGCGTGGGATAGCGGGGGACGGACGATAGGCCGATAGGGCGATAGGCCGATAGGGCGATTGAGGCCGATAGGGCGATAGAGGGCGATAGGGCGATAAGGCGATAAGGCGATAGGGGGTGCGCGGGCGGAGCGCCTCATCCCGAGCGAAGCGAGGGACCTTCTCGAACGGGCTTCGATACCCGCGGAGAAGATCCCTCGCTGCGCTCGGGATGAGGCACTCGCCCGACCCGCCGCCCTATCGCCCTATCGTCTTATCGCCTTATCGGCCTCAATCAGCTCGTGCTTGGCGCCGACTCCGCCGTGTCGCTGCGCGTGCCCCGGTCGGCGAACGGCTGGCCATTGCCGCGGCGCGCCTGGAAGCGATCCCACCGCGCCTCGGCCTCATCGCGCACGGTAGCGGCCGCCTCGCGGACGCGCTCTCGCGCGGTCGCGGTGCGCTCGCTGGTGAAGAAATACGTCGCCGCGGCGATGCCGGCCCCGATGAGGAACACCGTGCCGAGCGTGCTCGAGCCCTCGTCAGACTCATCGAGCTCGTCGGCCTCCTCCTCCAGCGCCTCGAGCGCCTCTTCGTAGCGCTTGCGGCCGCGGCGGCCAAGCTCCTCGGCCCGCGCGCGAGCGACCCGGCGCATCGGGCGGCTCCGCTCCTCGAGGTCTTCGAGCTGATCCTCCAGGCCCTCGCGAGCGGCGTCGAGCCGCTTGCGCAGCGCGCGCCGAGTCTCGACGCCGGGCTGCGGCGCCGCCAGCAGTCCCACCCCTACTCCCAGCACGGTGGCCAGCAGCGCCGTACCCAGGCGGCCACCCCGACTCCTGCGATCGTCCGAGCTCATGCAACCTCCAACCGCCGCCACCGCGGCGCGTGGGTTCCATCGATTCGGGTCCGGAGCATCCGGGCCCGGGGATGTGAACGCACTCTAATCAATCCCGTGGAGGAGCGAAACATCTTGCATTCCACCAGCGGCACCGGAAAATGCACCCGATGGAAGACGGTCAGGCGGTCAGACGGTCTGAGGGTCCGGTACTGGCCGGACGCTGGCTCCAAGGGGCAACCCATTTCAGGGCAAGTGGTTCGCCTGACGCGTGGTGGGAGTCGCGTAGCGAGCGTCTGCTCACATCGTCTCAGTGCACGGTTCTGGCTCCTTCGGGGCCGACGGTCGCAGGTCTACCCCCATGTCATCACTGTCTCGCTGGTTGCGTTCACCCCGGGCCGTGGGCCCACGAACGAATCGAGTGCCGCCATGTACCTCGTCGAACTGAGACCAGGCAAGGAAGAGCTGTACAGGACGACGGAGGATCTGGCCGCCGCCATCCGAAGCGGCGATGTCGACGCGCACTCGCGGATCTATCACCGCGCCACCTCGAAGTGGATCTCGGTCACGCTGCATCCCCAGTACAAGGCGATCATCGCGGAGCGCCCGGCGTCCCCGCCGATGCCGCCGCTCGAGCGGACCAACTGGACCTTCTTCAACGACTCGGCGGATTCGCTGGCCGGCGCCAACGATCCGACGCCGGACGACCAGGCCGACCAAGGCGACGACGGCGAGGGGCATGGCACCGATCCCAACCATCCCTGGCGCCGACCGCTGGCGCTCAGCATCACCGGCGGACTCCTGATTCTCGGTCTCCAGCTCGCGGCCTCTGCTCCCAAGCCGCCGTGGGCCTCACGTTCCGGCGCGGCCACGCCCGCTGCGACCACGATTCCGGCCACGCCCGCGGTGGCGCCTCAGGACTCGCCCCTC
>DATEJD010000472.1:0-3774 GCA_035278325.1 Gemmatimonadales bacterium
TCGGCTCGGCCGCGCAGGCGGCGGCCCCCGAAGGGCGTGTTGCGGCTCTTGGAGTAGAACTGGTCGGGATCGACCATCCATTCGGCGGTGGGATCGATCAGCACCACGTCGGCCGCCGCGCCCCTGGCCAGCGTGCCGCCGGGAAGGCCGAAGATTCGCGCCGGCAGCGTGCTCATGCGGAGGACCAGCGTCGGCAGGTCGAGCAGGCCGCCACCCACCAGCTCGGTGATCGCGAGGCCCAGCGCCGTTTCCAGCCCGATGATGCCGTTCGGCGCGTCGTCGAACTCCCGCTCCTTGGCGTCGTAGTGATGCGGCGCGTGGTCGGTGCAGATGACGTCGATGGTTCCGTCCTTGAGTCCCTGCCGAATGGCCTCGCGGTCCTCGGCCTCGCGGAGCGGCGGATTCATCTTCGCGTTGGTGTTGTAGCCCTCGCACGCCTCGTGGGTCAGCGTGAAGTGGTGCGGACAGGCCTCCGCCGTGACCCGGAGCCCCTTCTCCTTGGCCCGCCGGATCAGCTCGACCGATCCGCGGGTGGACATGTGGCACAGATGCACGTGCCCGCCGGTCAGCTCGGCGAGCAGGATGTCGCGAGCCACCATGATCTCTTCCGCCGCGGCCGGCACGCCCTTGAGGCCGAGCCTCGTCGAGACCAGGCCCTCGTGCATCGCGCCGCCCTCCGCGAGCGTCGGATCCTCACAGTGATCGGCCACGGGAATCCCGAAGGTGCGGGCGTACTCGAGCGCGGTGCGCATGAGGTGGCTCGACACCACCGGCTTGCCGTCGTCGCTCACCGCGACGGCCCCCGCCCCGACCAGCTCCCCGAACTCGGCGAGCTGCTGGCCCTTCTGGCCCAGCGAGATGGCGCCGATGGGATACACCCGGGCCTTGCCTGCCCGCTGCGCCTGGCTCACGATGAAGCCGACCGCGGCCTGGTTGTCGGTGACGGGATCGGTGTTCGGCATAGCGCACACGGCCGAGAACCCCCCGGCGGCCGCGGCCATGGCGCCGGTCGCGACGGTCTCGAGGTCTTCCTGTCCGGGCTCGCGCAGGTGCACGTGGAGGTCGATGAGTCCGGGCGCCACGATGCGCCCGGCCGCGTCCAGCACCTCCGCGCCCTCGGGCCGGCCCAGATTCTGGCCCAGCGCCTCGACCTTGCCATCCTGCAGCAGGAGGTCGGCGGTCTGGTCGATGCCGCGCGACGGATCGAGCACCCTGCCACCGCGGATGAGGATCGGGCGCATCATCAGTCTCCGGGCTGGTGCGCCCAGTCGGGCGATCCGCCGGCGAGCAGATAGAGCACGGCCATCCGGATCGCCACCCCGTTGGTGACCTGCGGCAGGATGACGCTGTGGGGGCCATCGGCGACGTCGCTGTCGATCTCGACGCCGCGGTTCATCGGCCCGGGGTGCAGGATCAGGAGGTCCTTCGGAGCCTTCGACAGCCGCTCGGTGGTGACGCCGAACACCCGGTTGTACTCGCGCAGCGAGGGCAGGAACCCGGCCTGCATCCGCTCGAGCTGCAGCCGCAGCACATTGAGCGCGTCGGCCCACTGGATGGCGTCTTCGATGCGCGGCAGGATGGTCACGCCCAGCTCGTGCACGTTGCGGGGGAGCAGCGTGGCCGGCCCGCACACGCCTACGTGAGCGCCCAGCTTGAGCAGACCCCAGATGTTGCTCCGGGCCACCCGGCTGTGGAGGATGTCGCCGCAGATGGCGACCTTGAGGCCCTCGATCTGCTTGAAGCGGTCGCGCAGGGTGAGGATGTCGAGCAGGCCCTGGGTGGGATGCTCGTGCTTGCCGTCGCCGGCATTGATCACGTTGCTCCGGATGCGCTGGCCGAGGAACTGCGCCGCGCCCGAGGCGCCATGGCGGATCACGACCATGTCGATCCGCATCGCCTCGAGGTTCCGGGCGGTGTCCACCAGGGTCTCGCCCTTGGAGACGGAGGAGCCGGCGGACGCCACGTTGACCGTATCGGCGCTCAGCCGCTTCTCGGCGAACTCGAACGAGATCCGGGTCCGGGTCGAGGCCTCGAAGAACAGGTTGACGATGGTCTTGCCCCGGAGCGCCGGCACCTTCTTGATCGGCCGCTCGCTCACTTCCTTGAACGGCTCGGCGGTGTCGAGGATGAGGCGGATCTGCTCCGCGCTCAGCGGCTCGAGGCCGACCAGGTCCTTGCCCAGCACGAGTCCACCCACGTCAGCCCCGCACCAGCTCGACGGCATCGCGGCCGTCGAGCTCGGAGACGAGCACGTCGACCCGGTCGCCGGGGCCGGTGCTCACGGTGGTGCCGACGATGTCGGCCTGGATCGGCAGCTCGCGGCCGCCGCGGTCGATGAGGACGCAGAGGAGGATGCGGCGCGGCCGCCCGAAGTCGGCGCACTCGTCGAGCGCCGCGCGCACGGTGCGGCCCGTGTAGAGCACGTCGTCCACGATCACGACAGTGCGGCCGTCGAGATTGGGGAGTCGGGTCTCGCCCACCACCGGGCGGGCGCCGACGGTCTGGAGGTCGTCGCGATACAGCGTGATGTCCAGCTTGCCGGACGGGACGTTGGTGCCTTCGGCCTGGTCGATCTGCCGCTTGAGACGGTCGGCCAGCTCGACCCCGCGCCGCTGGATGCCCACCAGCACCAGCGCATCGGTGCCGCCGGCTCGCTCGACGATCTCAGTGGCCATGCGAACCAGCGTCCGGCCGAGCGCGCGGTCGTCGAGAAGGAGGGTCCGGGCGGGCATCGGGGCGGGAAGCTAGTGGTCGGCCTCCGGCAATGCAACTCGCGCGAGACGGAGCGCGGGCCGGTCACCGTCGTGTCCCGTATAGGCCATGACCACGGCCTCAGCCGACGCCGCGGCAAGCTGCGGATAGAGCCCGCCAGCTCCGCCCGGCACGACCGCCGATCGCACCCGCTCGCCCGGCCTCATCACGGCGACGCCGATCGCTCGGCTGCCATCGGCCGCGGCGTCGTATGCCGCGACCGCGCCGCCGCCGGCCAGTCCGAGCACGGACCCGTGCACGGCGGGGAGCCCGCTCCCGCTGACCAACGCGACCGGCGCGGCGCCCGGCGAGGTGCTCGGCACCGTCGCGTAGTACAGGCCGACCTTGCCGCCCGCGCCGGTGTACCACACCACGTGCCGCTTCCCGTCCGGCCCGACCGCGAACCCGGGACCGTTGTGCGGGCAGCCGGGATACACCCAGCCGTCTGGGTGTACCCGCTCCGGCGGGCCGGGCTCCGGCTCGACGTCGGCCACGACCACGTCGCGCACGTTGCCGGGAAAGTGGTGGCGCCAGGCGGCGGCCACGCGTCCGTCCGCGTGACGCGCCAGCGTAATTCGGCAGCAGGGACACGCCCCGCCCCAAGTCGCCTGATTGCGCTCCCAGGTGCGGCCGAAGTCGGGTGACCGCGCGAGGTACACGGTCGCGTCGGGCTCGGTCGTCGGATCGCCCGCGGTCGCGGCGCGATCGTGGTGGTGAGCCGCGGGCGCGGCACCGGTGCGCTCGTCCAGCCAGGCCGCCACGAGGCCCGAGTCACCGGCCCAGGCGGCGCCCTGGAAATTGTGACCGACGGGTGCGGCGAGCGTGTCGTCGTTCACCGTGTGTGGCGGAAGCCAGGTGCGACCGCCGTCGAGCGAGCGGGCCACGCGAATCGCGCTCGCGGGCCACTGGCGTCCGGCGACCGCGATGTCTCTCGGCCACACCACGGCCAGGCGCCCGGTTGGCCCAGCCACCAGGCGAGGAGAGGCCTCCCCGTGGGGCTTCACCTCGCCCGTATCCACGGTT
>DATEJD010000473.1:0-6988 GCA_035278325.1 Gemmatimonadales bacterium
AGCCGCCCGTCCGCGAGCCCGGGGCCGATCAGCTCCGCGGGTGCCCGGCGCGTGAGTGCCGGCGCGGTCCCGGTGTCAACCGGCACCGGCAACGGCTTGGGCTCGGGCAGCACGGCCACCGGCTCCGGCTGCGGGCGGGGACGCACCGCCGGCCGGGTGGGTCGCTCACCCGCGATGCCCGGACCGGCCGGTCCGTCGGTTCGCGGCAGGCGGAACGGCATCGGCACCGCGGACGGTCCCTGCGCGGGTGGGGTGAGAACGATCAGCTCGGCCGGACGATGGGGTACGGTCGGCCGGCGGCCGCCCACCCAGCCGAACAGCAGGAGGCTGTGCACGGCCACGCTGGCCGCGATCGCGATCCACGGCCAGCGCCGCCTTGGCGGCAGGGCGATTTCAGCTCGCCGAGGCAAGCTCTCCTCGGCGGGTGGCCTGGAGCGTCTGCCCCAGCCGGCCGGCGGCGGCGCGGAGCCGGTCGGCCCCTACAGTCAGCGCGATGCGGAAGAAGCCTTCGCCGGCCGGGCCGAAGGCGCTGCCCGGGAGGACCACCACACCGGTCTCCTGCAGTGCCCGCGTGGCGAAGGCGGCCGACTTGGTGCCCGCCGGCAGCGCGACCCACAGGTACATCGCCGCCTTGGGCGCCTCGAGGACGAATCCGGCTTCGCGGAGCGCCGCCACCGCGGCGTCGCGCCGCCGCTCGAGCTCCGCCCGGATCGGGGCCACCAGCGCTTCGCCCTGGTCCAGCGCCGCGGCGCCGGCCTTCTGCACCGCCAGGAACGGCCCGGTGTCGGTGTACGACTTGACCCTGGTGAGCGCCCCCACCAGCTCCGGCCGTCCCACGGCGAATCCGATGCGCCATCCGGTCATCGAGAAGCTCTTGGATAGCGAGAAGAACTCGAGCGCGATCTCGCGCGCGCCTTCGATCTCGAAGATGCTCGGCGCCCGATAGCCGTCGAACGTCAGGTCGCAGTAGGCGTTGTCGTAGGCCAGCAGGATGCCATGCCGGCGACAGATGGCGACGGCCCGCTCCAGATATTCCAACGGAGCCACCGCCGCCGTTGGGTTGTTGGGATAATTGAGGAACAGCAGCTTGGCGCGCCGGAGAACGGCCTCGGGCACGCGCTCCAGATCCAGCAGGAAATCGTTCTCGGGCCGGAGTGGCGCGATGTACGGGTCGGCGCCGGCCAGAATGGACCCGCCCACGTACGCCTGGTAGCCGGGCTCGGGGACGATCGTCGCGTCGCCCGGGTTCACCACGGCGAACGGCAGGTGGGACAATCCTTCCTTGGAGCCGATCAGCGGCAGCGTCTCGGTCGCCGGATCGAACTGGAAGCCGAAGCGCCGCTCTACCCAGCGCGATGCGGCCTGGCGGAACGCCGGCAGCCCCTGCTGGAAGCCGTACTTGCTGTAGGCCGGGTCGTGGAGCGCCGCGGTCATGGTGTCCACCGCCACCGCGGGCGGGGGCGTGTCGTTGTCTCCGGCCCCCAGGTCGATGACATCCACACCCGACTCGATCAGCCGGCGCTTGATGGTGGGGATCTCGGCGAGCGGATAGCCCGGAAGCGCGCGCAGTCGCTGACTGAATTCGATCATCGAGTCGAGCCGTCGTGAACAGGGTTGGACAGAATGCCGACGCCGGGAATCTCGACCTCCACCACGTCGCCGGCTCGGAGCGGTCCGACGCCGGCCGGGGTGCCGGTCGCGATGAGATCCCCCGGCTCGAGCGTCATGATGCCGCTGATGTAGGACACCAGGAACGGAATCTGAAAGTGCATGTCGGTGGCCGGGGCCCGCTGCCGCTCTTCGCCATTCACCCGGCCGACGACCTCGAGCGAGCGCCAGTCGAGTCCGCGCGCGATCGCCGGCCCGACGGGACAGAACGTGTCGTAGCCCTTGGCGCGGCCCCATTGGCCGTCGGTTTTCTGCAGGTCGCGGCAGGTCACGTCGTTGAGGCAGACGTAGCCCCCGATGCCCCGCTCCGCCTCGCGCTCGTCGACCTGCTGGAGCCGCGCGCCGACAACCACCCCGATCTCCGCCTCGTACTCGACCTGCCGCGAGGTCGACGGCAGCACGATCGGCTCACCCGAGCCGATCAGCGCGCTGGGCGGCTTGAAGAACAGCATCGGCAGCGGCGGCACCTCGTTCCCCAGCTCCTTCGCGTGGGCCACGTAGTTCCGCCCCACGCACACGATCTTCGAGGGTCGCACCGGGATCACGCGATGGCCCCGATCCCCTGGCGGGCGAAGAAGTCCTCACACTTGGTGCGGACCTGGGCCCAGCTCCCGATGATCCGTTCGGCCCGTGGCAGTCCGCCCAGCAGGAGGGGCCCATACCGCTTGGTGACGACCCGGCTGTCGAGCAGCACCACCACCCCCATGTCCTGCCGGCTGCGGATCAGGCGCCCGAATCCCTGCTTGAGCTTGAGCGCGGCGTGGGGCAGCAGATAGTTCATGAATCCGTCCTGCCCCTCGTCTGCCAGCCGCTCGAGCCGCGCGGCGGTGAGCGGCTCGCTCGGAACCTTGAAAGGTAGCTTGTTGAGTACCAGCGTGCGGAGCGCGCGCCCCGGCACGTCCACCCCTTCCCAGAACGAATCCGTGCCCAGAAGAATGGCGTTTTCCGCCTGCCTGAAGCGGCGGAGCAACACGTCGCGCGGCGACTCGCCCTGCACCAGAATGGGCCATCGTGACCCCAGGACCGCGCGCACCTCGTGGGCCGCCTTCCGGAGCGAGGCGTGGCTCGTGAACAGGACGAACATCCCGCCATCGGACGCATAGGCGAGGTCGGTCACCACCTGGACCACGGCGGTCGCGTGCGCGTGCTCGTCCTCGCGGGGCTCCGGCAGGTCGTTGGGGACTCCGAAGACGCACTGCGACGGGTAGTCGAACGGTGAGGCGAAGGCTTCGCGCACGGTGACCGGCGAGTCTTCGCCCGCCAAGCCGAGGCGCGACTCGAGAAAGCCGAACTCTCCGCCGGCCGCGAGCGTGGCGCTGGTGAGAACGACCGTATCGAGCCGGTCGAACAGCAGGGCGCGGAGCACCGGCGCGAGGTCGAGCGGAACCGCGGAGAGGGTCACGTGATCGCCACGTGCCGCACGCTCCATCCAGCGCACCGTCGGGGCTCCGCCGCCGGCCGGGCGGAGCGTCCGGTTGAGACCATCGCACAGGGCGTCCAGCCGCCGCATGACCGCCCGGAGCTCCTGGAGAATGACGCCGCGGCGCTCGGTCTCTTCCGCTTCCGCAAGCCGATCCGCGATGGTCTCGACGCTCTCGCGCACGGCGCGGAACGCGCCCAGCGCCGCGTCGAGGTCGAACGCCAGCCCTTCGTCCCAGATCTCGTCCGACGCAAAGTCTTCCGACAGCCTGAGCTGACCTCCCGGTATGGAGTCCAGCCGGTCCAGCAGGCGCTGGAACATCGCCTCGCTGGCCCGGCGCGCGTCGCCCAGGGCGGGCAGCAGCCGCTGCTGCAGCAGATCCAGGCTGGCGCGGCTCAGCATGTCGTCCCTCGCCATGAGCTCGTGCGCCAGCGTCGGGGCGAGTCCCCGTCCGTTCCGCTCGAATCGCGAGAGCAGCCGCCGGACCGCGCGGCTGGTGACCTGGACGCCAAGGTGCGAGGCGGCGACGTCCTCGAGATGGTGGGCCTCGTCGAGCACCAGCCGCCGGTAGGGCGGCAGCACCGCCGCTTCTTCCCAATTGTCCTGCGCCTGGCGGACGCTCAGGTCGGCGGCGAGCAGGTGATGATTGACCACGACGACGTCGGCCTCGGCGGCCCGGCGCCGCGCGCGGAACAGGAAGCACTTGTCGAAATGGGTGCACTTGAGCCGGGTGCAGAGATCGGCTTCGGCGCTCACCTCGTCCCACACTTCGGCCGAAGGCACGACGGGCAGATCGCTCAGCGTCCCGTCGCCCGTGTGGCCGGCCCATTCGGCGATGCCGAGCAGCTCGTCCAGCTTGTCCTGCTCGAGCAGGGTCCGCTGCGACGAGACCGCCAGGTGCATGCGTGAGAGGCAGAGATAGTTGCGCCACCCCTTGAGCAGCGCGAAGCTCGGGACGTACTCCCCATCGCTCAGCGCCCGACGGAGCAGCGGCAGGTCCTTCCCGACCAGCTGCTCCTGCAGGTTGATGGTGTTGGTGCTCACCACGGTCCGCTCGCCGTTGGCGCGCGCCCAGTGAAGCGCCGGCACCAGATAGGCGAACGACTTCCCCACCCCAGTACCAGCCTCGAGCAGCTGCACGCCGCCGTCGTTGTACCCGTCCGCGATGTAGGCCGCCATGTCGCGCTGACACCGCCGGTCCTCGTACTGGCCCAGCTCGGCGGCGACGGGACCGCTCTCGCCGAGGGTATCGATCACGGCGAAGGGATCGATCCTCACCACCGGGCGATCGCGCGGCACCTCGACCACCACGTACACGTCGGTGGCCGAGTTGTTGATGATCCCGAACCCGACGCCACCATCGTGGAGCCGTGCCGCGACGTTGAGGTCGGGTCCCGACGGGTCGAGCCGGCCGCTCGGGTGATTGTGCAACAGCATCTCGCCCCGCCGCGCGACGCCGGGGAGGGCCAGCACCATATCCACGGTGCCGCGGGCCACCGAGTGGGCAGCGGTGATGACGCCGTCCCGATCCACCTGGGCCACGAACGAGACCTCGCGGCCGCCGGCGTCGGCGATCTCGCCGGCCAGGTAGGCGCGGACGCCCGGAGCGATGCGTTCGGAGGAAGAGATGGGCACGAGGGGCCTGGTTGAGGTGGAGCGACGGTCGGAAGTCGGACGGTCAGTTGGTCGGACGTCGAGCAGTCAAGCACCGGATTCAGCGTCGGGCACACCCGCCCGTCCTATCGTCCCGTCGGCCGACCGTCCGACCGTCCGACCGTCCAAATCTAATTACGTCTTCAGCTCTTTCTTCTTCGCCGCCGGGAACAGCACGTTGTTGAGGATGAGACGGTAGCCCGGTGAGTGCGGGTGGAGCGAGAGGTCGGTCGGCACGTCGCCGATCTGGTGCTGCGGATCTTCGGGATCGTGGCCGCCGAAGAAGGTCCAGGTTCCTTCGCCGTGCTCGCCGTGGATGTACTTGACCCAGGGCGCGCCGGGCTCGTCGGCCAGCACCGTGACGCTCGACTTGAGCGTCTTCCGGGTGAACGAGGTCGTGAGGCCGTAGAAATCCGGTATCACCTGCCGGTGGTTCTGCACCAGCATGGTTGCCACCGGATCGATCTTGGCGCTGAAGTTGAACAGGCTGAACGAGCCCAGCGGCTGCCGCCGGTCGGGCGAGTTCACCTGATGACCGTCGATGTCGGAGAACACCGGGATCGTCGGGTTGAGCTCGAGCGTGGCGCCCTGGAATGCCAGCGCCTCGTCCCACCGCATCCGCCTCGATGCGTCGGCATCCATTGGAGTGCCGTCGGCGTAGGACGCCGCGATGTCCACGTGGTCGGCCGCGAGCGCGAGATCCAGCGTTTCGGTGGCCGTGCACATCGCGAAGAGAAAGCCGCCCCGCTGCACGTACTCCGCGATGGCCACGGCCACCGCCCGCTTCTCCGCCGGCACGGTGGGATAGCCCATCTGCCGCGCCATGCTCCGATTGCTGTTGACCATGTCGACCAGCCAGGCCGACCCGGCGTAGTTCAGGAAGAACTTCGAGTACTGGCCGGTGAAGTCCTCGTGGTGAAGATGCAGCCAGTCGTAGGTCTTGAGCTTGGCGCCCAGGACCTCGGAGTCCCACACCTTCTCGAATCGGATCCCAGCGTAGTTGAGGGCCATGGTGACGGCGTCATCCCACGGGGCCGCGTTCGGCGGCGCGTAGACCGCGACCTTGGGCGCCTTCTCCAGCGGCACGGCGTCCATGTTGCCGCCCTGGATCTCGCCGCGGATGCTCACCAGGCGGGGATCGTCGAGCGGCTCGACCGTGATGCCGTTGAGCGCCGCGTCGCGGGTGATGGCGTCGTCGGCCGGGAGCAGGAACGAGCCGCTGCGGTAGTTGAGGAACCACTCGGCGCGGCCGCCCCGCTCCAGCATTCGGAAGGTGAGCCCGTAGGCCTTGAGGTGATCGGACTGGGCATCGTCCATCGGCACCAGCAGCCACGGCGCGGCGGAGGACAGCCGGAATGCTCTGAGGGACGTCGCCAGCGACGGCGACAGCGTCAGGAGACCCGCCGCGCCGCGGCCCAGAAACTCGCGCCGGTTCATGTCTGTGGCACCGCGCCGCGTGCCTGGTCCAGGCGGCGGCGGGCCTGGGGAACGAGGGCGCTCGATGGATACGTCAGGATCAGGTGCTCCAGCTGGCTCACCGCCTCCGTGGGCCGGCGCTGATCGAGCAACAGCTCGGCCAATGCCAGCTCCGCCGCCGGCGCGGTGCCTGGCGCCGACGGCACGGCGGCGGCCTTGAACATCCGCTCCGCGTCGCTCGCCTTGCCGGTGGCCGCGGCCAGCCGTCCCGCCAGGAGGTGAATCTCGGCCCCGCCTTTGTCCGCCGGCAGGTCGCCGCCCACCTTGTCCAGCCCGGCGACGGCGCGGGCGGTGTCGCCGCGGGCCAATGCCAGCAGCGCCTGGCCCAGCGCGGGCACCGAGTCCGCCTCGATCGGCTGCAGCAGCGCGAGCAGCGTGGTCCGCTCGGTGGCCTCGTCGCGCTCACCCGCGAACGGGCCGGCGGCCTTGAACCGCTCGATGGCGCCAGGAATGTCGCCGCGGTAGAGCCGGAGTCGCCCGGCCAGGGCCAGGCCGTCTACCGTGCTGTCGCCGGCCAGCAGCGAATCGGCGTGGACCAGATCGCCCGCCTGGATGTAGGCCTGCACCAGCCGGCGCTCGAGCGGGGCGTACTCGTCCGCGCTCATCTCGTTCCGGTGCTCGGCGAGTCGTCGGGCGGCCTCCTCGAGCTTCCCCTCACCGATCAGTACCTGGACCAGGGTGGAAGAGGCGCCGGCCGCGATCGCCCCGGGTGCTCCGCGGTCGTCCGCGATCCCGGCCAGCATCCGGCGCGCGGCATCGCGCTGGCCGGCC
>DATEJD010000474.1:0-9699 GCA_035278325.1 Gemmatimonadales bacterium
CCAGAGCGTTCCGCAGCGCCCCGGAGGACCTCTCGCCGCCGGCGCTCGCCGTGCGCAGAGATCAACGCGTGGCCAGGCTCACACCGCCCCTCCCAGCCGCGAGCTACCTTACCCGCATGCCCACCCCCAACGCCATCGGCGATTACGCCGTCATCGGCGACGGCCGCTCCGCCGCGCTCGTCGGGCGCGACGGGTCGATCGACTGGCTGTGCTGGCCGCGCGGCGACAGCCCGTCGCTGTTCGCCGCCATCCTCGACCCGGGCGCCGGGCATTTTCGTGTGGCGCCGGTCGAACCCGGTCGCGCCACGCGGCGCTACCTCCAGGACACCAACGTCCTCGAGACCCGCTTCGATACCGGTGCCGGGACCGTGGTCCTGACCGATCTCATGCCGGTCGCCGAAGAAGACGAGAAGCATCGGCTCCTCCTGCCCGAGCGCGAGATCCTCCGCCTCATCCGGTGCGAGCGCGGCGAAGTCGAGCTCGAGCTGGTGTTCGATCCCCGCCCCGGCTACGGGCTCGGAGCGCGCCCGCTCCAGGCGGCCGGGCGCCTCGGCGTGCGGCTCGAGACCGCCGAGGGCCTGCTCGCGCTCCGCACCGATCTGCCACTGGCGATCGAGCCCGACGGCGTCGCCCGTGCCCGCACCCGGCTCCGCGCGGGCGACGCGGCTCATGCGTCGCTCACCTTCGCGACCGAGGCGCCGGCGGTGTGGCCACCGTTGGGAGAATGGTCGCGCGCGTGCCTGGACCGCACCGTGGCCTGGTGGCGCCGCTGGGCATCGGAGATCAGATACGACGGGCCCCGTCGCGAGGCGGTGGTCCGGAGCGCGCTGGCGCTCAAGCTCATGGTGTACGCGCCCTCGGGCGCCGTCCTGGCCGCCCCGACGACGTCGCTGCCCGAGCGGATCGGCGGTCCGCTCAACTGGGACTACCGGTTCTGCTGGCTGCGCGACGCATCGCTCACGGTGCGGGCGCTGTTCGGCATTGGCCGCTCGGACGAGGCCCACGCCTTCACCGACTGGCTGCTGCACGCCACCCGTCTGACCCAGCCCGAGCTGCGGGTGCTGTACGACGTCCACGGCAACAGGCCGCCCGTCGAGCGCGTGCTCGACCGGTTCGCCGGCTATCGCGGATCGCGGCCGGTCCGGATCGGCAACGGGGCCAAGGATCAGCTTCAGCTCGACGTGTACGGCGAGGTCATCGACGCCGTCACCCACTTCGTCAAGGAAGGCGGCACGCTCGACCGCGCGACCGAGCGGCTGCTGAGCGACCTGGGTGAATACGTCTGCCGCCACTGGGACCAGCCCGACGAAGGCATCTGGGAGCCGCGCTCGGGGCGCGCCGACAATACGCACTCCCGGGTGCTCTGCTGGGCCGCGCTCGACCGGCTGCTGCAGCTCCACGACCAGGGTCACCTGCGCCAGGTGCCGGCGGCCCTGTTCCGCGACAACCATGAAGCGATTCGCCGCCAGGTCGAGAGCCGGGCCTGGAGCCAGCCGCTCGGGAGCTACGTCTCGCGGCTCGACGGCGACGACCTGGATGCCAACCTGCTGCTGCTCGCCTGGTACGGGTTCGAGCGGGCGGACTCCGACCGCATGCGCGGCACCTACCGGCGGATTCGCGAGCGGCTCGGCGCGGGCGACGGGTTGCTCTACCGCTATCGGACGGGCGAGTCGCCCGGCGAGGGCGCGTTCGGCGTCTGCTGCTTCTGGGCCGCGGAGTACCTGGCGATGGGGGGCGGCACCGCGGACGAAGCGCGCGACCTGTTCGAGCGGCTGTGCGACTATGGCAACGATGTCGGACTGTTCGCGGAGGAGATCGACCCGGAGCATTGCGCCGCCTTGGGCAACTTCCCCCAGGCGTTCACCCACGTCGGACTGATCAACGCGGCGCTGTCCCTCGCCCGGCGGCTCCGGGGCGAAGCCACGATGGAGCGGCGCGTGCCGCCCAAGCCGGCGGAGCCCGTGGCCCAGGAGGTCCAGGTATGAACTGGGAGAGCTGGCTCCTGTGGGGCTTCGTGGCCACGGTGGCCTTGACGACGGTGATGGCCTGGAGCCAGGGCCTCGGCCTCACCCGGATGAACATCCCCTACATGCTCGGGGCCATGTTCACGCCCAGCCGCGACCGGGCCCGCCTGATCGGCTTCGGCGTGCACCTGCTCAACGGCTGGATCTTCTCGCTGGGCTACGTCGCCGTGTTTCAATCATGGGGCCGGGCGACCTGGTGGGCGGGAGCGGGCCTGGGGCTGCTGCAGGCGCTCTTCGTGCTGACCGTCCTCATGCGGCTGCTGCCGGCGGCGCACCCGCGCATGGCCAGCGAGCACAAGGGCCCCACCGTGACCCGCCAGCTCGAGCCACCCGGCTTCCTCGCCCTCAACTACGGGTATCAGACGCCGGTGTCGGTGGTGCTGGCGCACCTGATCTACGGGGCCATTCTGGGGGCGTTCTACACGATCCCGGGAAAGTGAGGCGGCGGAGCACGACCTCCTCGCTACCTCTCGCCCTTCGCCTTGAGAGCGTCCAGCCAGTGGAGCGCCACGATCAGCTCGCTCTCCTGCGCCGACTCGCCCTCGCGCACCATCACGAACCGCTTGTCGTCCGCGGTCACGCCGTACGACGGGATGGGTCCCAGCCTGAGGAACGGCGCAAACGAGAACAGCGCCCGCTGCTCGCCCACGGCGAACGTCGCCCCCGGCCGGATGTCGGCCGCCACCAGCTCGTTCTTCCCGTTGACATAGTAGAGTTCCCGGCCGGACTTGCTCCAGACCGGCTGGAGCCCGCCGGCGGTCGAGACCTGCCACTTGGCCGAGCTGGTTTCGGGGAACGGCCGTACGTAGATCTCCATCGTTCCGGACTCATCCGAGGCGTAGGCCAGCCAGCGCTCGTCCGGTGAGAGCGCCGGGTACATGTTGCTAGCGGCGGCGGAGCTGACCAGCGGAGCCGCGGCGGTGTCGCCCTGGCGCACGCCGAAGATGCCGGGATTGCCCGCATTCGGGGCGTTCCTGAGAATGAGCCACCGCCCGTCCCGCGAGGGCACGATCTGCCCCCAGTCCATGGCGCCGCGGAAGACCAGCGTCGCGTTCCCGGTTCCATCCGCCCGGTGCTCGTAGACCGGCCCCACGCCCGACCCGGCTCGGTCCGCGAGGTACAGCAATGACCGGCTGTCGGGCGCCCAGACCGGACGCGTGCTGCCGGTATCGCCGAAGGTGATCCGGGAGAACGGCCCGGTGGGCAGCGCCTTGACCCAGATGTCCGACTTCCCGTTGCGCGAGAGCGCCACCGCCAGCGTCTTCTCGTCCGGCGACAGCGCAATGGCGTCGATGGTGCCCTGCGGGTCCCAGTTCGGGTCCACCAGCGAGGCGCCCCCTTCGCGGGTCACCCACACCACCCGCCGCGTCCCGATGGCGCCGCCGGTGGTGTACACCAGCGTGCCGGTCTGCGAGAGCGCCAGGTCCACGCTGAACCCACCGACCCGCACGCCGACGCCCTCGAGCAGGGCAATCGGCGGCCCGGTGAGCTCGAGCTTCTTGGCATCGAATGGAATGGCGATCAGCTTGCCCTCCGCGGTGACCACCAGGAGGTGGCCACTCGGCGCGTAGCGCCCGAACACCCCGCGGGTCAGGAGCTTCGGGGTGCCGCCCGGCACTTTCATCGCGGCGATCTGAAACTCGCCCTGTCCCTTGCCTCCGTAGCGCAGCCGATAGAGCAGGCCCCCGCCGGGCAGCGCATTGAGAAACTCGGCGCCGATCTCGTGTCGCTCCGCCGACACCGCGTACACCGGCTCGACCGCGCCGCCGGTGGGCCGGACCCGCAGGACACCGGCGCCGCCCTCGACGTAGATCCAGCCGTCGGTGCTCCAGTCCGCGCTGACCGTGTTGGCGGTGTCGATCAGCGTCACGGTCGGCGTGCCGTCGAGCGACGCGATCCGGAGCGTGCCGCCGTTCCTGATGAACCCGACCTGACGGCCGTCGGGCGAGAAGAACGGGCTGTACCCGCCTTCGGTCCCCGAGATCGGCGTGGAGGTGAGCTGGTCGAGCCGGCGGAGCCAGAGCTGGCTCGTCCCCTGGCCCGGGCCCGTGAACACGATCTGTCGCCCGTCGGGCGAGATCGCGATCCGCCCACCGCCCGCGGTCGGCGGCGGCTGCAGCTCCTCGCTCTTCCGCAGCGCGACGCTGAACTGCGTCATCGGCTCGCGCGGTGCCGGACGCACCCAGCCCCAGAGCCCGGCCGCCGCGGCGACGCCGGCCAGGCCAAGCGCGGCCACGAGCCTCGCGTCCCGGCGCTGGACCGGTTCCCGCGACGGCGCCTGCGCGACGGGCACCGCGGCCGTGGTCGCGTAGCTCTTGTTCCGGAGCGCCGTGGCGAAGTCGGCGGCCGAGGCGAAGCGATCGGCCGGCAGCTTCTCGAGCGCGGTGAGCACGGCGGCCTCGACGTGCGCGGGGATGGTGTGCCGTTGCGCGTGGAGCGGGCGCGGCGCCTCCGTCACTACGCGCGCCACCACGGCCTGGGCGGTGGCGCCGGTGAAGGGTGGCTCGCCGGTGAGCATCTCGTAGAGCACGCATCCCAGCGCGTAGACGTCGGAGCGGGCGGTGATCTCCCGCTCGCCCATCGCCTGCTCGGGCGACATGTAGTGCGGCGTGCCGAGGCTCATCCCGGTCTCGGTCATCCGGGCGCCCCCGGCCTTGCTCGCGGCCAGCGCGATGCCGAAGTCGGCCACCAGCGCCGAGCCGTCGTGGAGCAGGATGTTTTCGGGCTTGATGTCGCGGTGCACTACCCCGTGCCGGTGCGCGTAGTCGAGCGCGGCGGCCACCTCCTCGGCGATCCGGATCGCCTCGGGCACGGCGAGCTGCTTCTCACGCGTCAGCCGGTCGCGCAGGGTCTCGCCCTCGACGAACGGCATGACGTAAAACAGGTACCCGTCGGCCTCGCCCGAATCGAACAGCGGCAGGATGTGCGGGTGCTGCAGGTTGGCCGTGAGCTGAATCTCGGCCAGGAACCGCTCCGCGCCGATCACGGCGGCGAGCTCGGGGCGGAGCACCTTGAGGGCCACCCGCCGCGCATGGCGGATGTCCTGCGCCAGGTAGACCGTCGCCATTCCGCCCGCGCCGACCTCGCGGTCCAGGCGATAGCGGTCCGCCAGGGCGGACTGGAGCCGGCCGAGCAGTTCGGGCATGGGACCTGTCGTAAGGGGATGTCTTGAAGATGCGCGCGAATGTGGTGGGGGGCTAGTCGGGCGCCTCGACCGGGTGTTGCCGGTTCACCGCATCCGTTCGATCGACTGCGCTCTAACCGCATCCGCCTTGAGGCGCACCATGATCGCGTTGGCGGTAATGGCGAGGGACGCGAACACCGGCGTGTGGGCGCGCCACCCGGCCTGCGTGCTCGAGAGCCGGTGCGGGGGCTGGATCGCGTCGATCTGGCGCTGTCGAAGCTCGGCTCGCTGGAGCACCAGCCGCAACTGCTCGTGGCTCGCGGTTGCTTCCGCACAGTGCATGGCCGCTGTCAGCGCGTGAAACCCCGCCTCGGCCAGGCCGGCGTCCATGCAGCCGTCGTGGAGGTCGAGTAAGGCGCGGAACGCGTGCAGGGCGTAGGGCTCGGTAGCGGCCATCGGGTGCCTCCACTCCGGCCGGCCCCGGTCGAGGGTGCCGGCCGCGTGGCAAGTGAAGCAGGAGTGCACCGCTATATATGCTGCTTTGGAGACGGGCGCCACCACCCCTATCCGACAGTACGCCTCCGTACGCTCATGCCTTCGGATCCTCCCGTCCCTGGAGCGCCGGCTCGCCCTCCGGTGCCCGCCGCGCATCCAGCTGGTTGATCACCTCGCGCACGCCGCGCACGCTCTCGGCCGTGGCGAGCAGATCGCCTACTTCCTCCAGCAGCACCGGCCCGCTCAGGGTGACGCGCCCCTTGTCTACGCTCACGCCGATCGCGCTCGGATTCGACACGGCGCGCCCGATCGCGGCCCGCACCCGCTCGTGCAGCACGTCGTCGTCCACTTCCTCCTGGCGGAGCCGGGACCGGAGCTCCGCTGCCGTCCCGCCAGCGCGGTTCCTGAGGTCGCGGGCAGTGGCACCGACCCCCTCCTTGAGCTTGCGCCCGGCGCGTATGGCCTTGTCTCGCGCCAGGGCCCGCCGCCGCGCACCCCGGTCGGGGTCGAGCAGAAAGGCGAGCCCGGCGCCAACCAGCAGCGCGCTCACGATCTTGCCTGGATTTCGCATCTATTCCTCCATTGCTTGGGCCAGGCGTCCGCCCGGCCGCTGAGGAGTGGATGTATAGGTCGAGGCTCGACGCGCAGGTGTGACTTGCCTCACGACCGTCCCCGGCTCAGGGCCCCCAGGAGTGGGGATAGAACGAGCTCGACACGTTCGCCCCGCCCTGGACCAGCTGCTCTCCGCTCGTCGAGGATTGCGCGGAGCAGTTCGGTGGGCACCCCGACGGTTCGGGCGCGGGTGCACTTGGCTCGCTGAACGGAAGCCGTCCAGCCCTGACCTCCTTCTGCGCCCACTCCAGATTGTCTTCGGCTGCCTTCACTTCCGCGAGGGCCTTCCTCGCGGGCTCATTAGCCTCGTTCATCTTCGCCTCCAGCTCGTCGAGGCGGTCCGGGTTGAAATCGGGATCCGGAGGCCTTCCAGGGTGGTAATCGGGATCACCGGGCTGGCCTTCCGGCTCCAGGCCTGCCTTCATGTTTTCGCGGAGCCAGTCGCCTGTCCGGTTGGAAGACTCTGCCTGCAGCGGCTTATACTTTTCGACGGCCTCGCGCAGTTGGTTCTCGGCGTCCACCTGCGAGGTCGGCTTCGGGCCCTGCGGCCGCTGCGGCTGCGGCTGCGGCGCCTCGGGGCCTGTGCCGGGGTTGGTCTTCATATCCGGCCGCGTGTTCCCGTGGCCTCCCTGTGTGCGTCCCGCGCTGGGGTCGGTCTTCCCCAGCGGATCGGCCTGAGTCTTTCCCATCGGGTCGGGCTGGGTCTTCCCCAGCGGGTCGGTCGGGGTGTTCGCGTTGGGCTGCGTTTTCCCCAGATCCTGGGTCTTCCCCAGATCGGGCTCGGTCCCAGGACCCTTCCCCAATGGACCCGCGTCGCCCGGTGTTCCGCCGGCGCCGCCTTGCCCCGTTCCCGGAATTCCCGCACCCTTGGCGCCGGCCGCGGCCGCGGCGTCACGCTCCGCGGCCGCGATCCTGGCGGCCGTGAGCTCCGCTTCCGCCCGCGCTGCCATGAGCAGGATCGGCATGGTGGCGAGGAATCCCGCCACCATGGCGCTCACGAGACAGGTCTTGTTGTTCTCGCGAACGAGCGCGAGCGGGTCCGACGTCTTGATCGGGGGCATCCACCAGAACCAGAGCTTCCGCTTCTGCAGCTCGGCGGCGATCGTCCGCGAGCCGTTGATCGACTGCGCGATCGCCTGGCAGAGCCCGTACTCGAAGGAGAACCCCCGGGCATAGGCCCAGGCCACGGTCCGCACGTTGACCGAGTACTCGGCGTTGCACTGACCCCAGCCGTTGCCCGACATGCCTCGGGTCGCCCCCGTCACCGGATCGATGCGCCACCAGCCGACGTAGTGCTCCCCGCTCACCGGAACGGGCGCCTCGGGCGCCACGACCGTGAGGCCCGTGGCGAGGTCCTGACCGATGCGCCATCGGGCATCCTCCGGGAGCCGGAGGTCGGCCAGCCGCTCGCGCCTGGCCGGGGTGATCGCGGTCCAGCCTTTCGAGGTGCCGAACACCTCACCGGTGTTGAGCGACGCCACCCCACTCCACCAGAGGCCTTCGGCGTTGGTGTCGAACACGCCCTGCCGGAGACGCACCGCAAAGCCGTCGGGCACGTCGAGCGGGACGCCCAACTCGCCCACCGCGACGTCCACCGCCCCCCGCATGCCGAACTGGTTGCCCATGAGCGCCGGATGACGGTGCTGCGTGAGCAGCCCCAGCCGGTCCACATAGAGCTGACCGCTCACCGGGCTCCACGCCGCGCGCGCGTACGCCAGCGAGTAGAGCGCGGACAGCGGCGGCGTGGCCGCCGAGATCGCGGAGTCGGGCGGCCGCTCGGCCTCGGGGTGGCCGACGAGCTGGCGCAGCAGCTCGCGATTGGCCACCAGGCGCTCCATCATGAGCTGCGTGGCATACTGGGGCGCCATGCGGCCGGTGACCGGAAGGATCTCGGTGCGGATCATGAGGGCGAGACTGCGGGTCAGCCGCTGGCGCTCGTCCAGCGCCAGGCTGTCCGGCGCGCCCTTGGCACGGGCCGACGGGCCGAGGAGGTCGAAGATCGCCCGCCGGATGGTTCGCGGCGGCGCATCCGGTGCCAGCAGCTCGTACTCGATCCAGGCGGACGTCAGCTCGCGCGATCGTTTGCCGTCCTTGCCCTGCCCGGAGTTGAGCTTGCGCATCGCCCCGCCGAGCGCACCGAGCGGACCGGCGGGCTCGTCCTGCGCCTCGTCGGCTCCGCCGTCGGTGAGCTTGCCTTGGTCCACCGGCTGGCCATCGACCGTGAGCGCCACCGCCCAGGCGTGCTGCTCGAGCGCGACACCGCGCAGACCGAGTGGTGACGTGGGGTCGGGGTGCACCTCGGCGGGCCAGGACGCCGGCCAGAGCTGGAGCACGATGGCGCGGCCGGTGAGATCGGAGGGAAGGAGCGTGTCGGCGAGTACCGGGCGCTCGGCCAGTCGGCCACGGGTCCATTCCTCCCCGATGACCCGGACGACGATCCGGTGGCGAAGGCTTCCGGGGATGGCATCGGGCGCGATCGTCTCGATCGGCGTCGCGCCGGCCGCAAGGGTGGCGCCGTCGCCCGCCGCGAGCGGATCGAGATCCACCCAGCGCTCGCCGTCGCGCCGCTGAACCCACCAATGGTCCTGGAGCGCGCGGACGGCCGCCGAGCGGCGCCGGCCCCAGTCCGAGAGCGAAGGCGGCTTCGCCATGTGGAGCAATCGGGCGGCCTGTTCGCTCACCCGGCGATCGAGCTCGGCGCGAAGCGCCAGGGCCGCCTGCTCCTGCGCCACGATCATTTGGGCGGTGCGGTCTCGCTCGGGTCCAGCGCTCGCCGATGTAAGCGACACGTTGGTGCCGTGCGCGGGAGCGATCGCGGGGGAGGGAATCGCGATCTCGCGCCGGCGGACGACCAGCTCCGGCAGGCGATCCTGGGCCACCTTCTCGTCGAGCCGGGCCCGGGCCAGCCGGACCTCGTGACCCGCCAGCTCCAGCAGCTTGGCGAGGAGGAGCGCGCGGTCCAGGCTGTTGCCGTCGCGGTCCATCAGCACGCCGACCGGGCCCCGCAGGAGCCCGCGGTACGGAATCCACGCGGTGCTGTCCCGCACCCACGCCGCCAGCGCCGCCGGGTCCCGCCCGACCCGCTCGACGACGTACGCCGGGTCCCAACGATCGCGCCTGGCGGTGCGGAGGCCGGCCTCGATTTCGCTGAGTCCGGTGTCCAGCGCAGCGAGCCTGGCGGCGGCGGACGTATCGGCCAAGTCCGCGGCCGGCTCGGTGGCGTGCTGCCGGTTTTGGACGCGAGTCGGTTTTGCATCCCGCCCGCAGCCCGGCAGGCCGGGCAGGACTGAAAGCAGGACTAACCCGAAGCCCCCGAAGGAGCTGACGGAACGCCACAATCCCCGGACGTGCATCGCTGGTCTCCCGTGAGCCGGTACGCCGCTCGTGTGGGGCCGGAGCGGATACCGGAAACGCACGAGAAGCCGGGGAATTCCATCGCTAGGT
>DATEJD010000475.1:0-5556 GCA_035278325.1 Gemmatimonadales bacterium
GCCGCAGGTGAACGCGGCGGCCTTCGACCTGACTCGGATGACGGTGAACACGGCCTACCGGATCGAACTGCACGGAACCGCGAGCCGGCCGGTGGTGCTGCTGCGCCAGAGTGGTGCGGGGCAAGTGCCGTGGGATCGGATCCGGGCGCTGCTCGATACCGCCGATACGGGCTCCCGCGTGCTGGACCTCGTCGTCACGCCCCAGCTTTAACACGAAGGCCCAGGCGAGGCCACTGGCTCGACTCCCACCGTTCAACGGCTCATAGCAGAACCTGCCGCTGCTCTCGCGCCTGCTCGACGCCATCGACGACCACCGGTTCGCGTTCGACGTGATCTCCGCCGCGCCCGAGGAGGTCATCCGCTCGGCCCTGCAGGGCATCGTGCCGGAGCACCACATCTTCGGCACCCGGTTCCGCTACGACCCGAGCAGCGGCGAGATCCAGTCGATCGAGCGGGTCCCGGCGGGCTATGGCAACGGTCGCGGTGCTCGAGGAGCTCCGACGTCAGCTCCCGGTCGGCTACGACCGCGTCGTCTACGTCGGCGACGGCAGCTCGGACGTGCACGTGATGCTGAACGTGAACCGGCTGGGCGGGCTTACGATCGCGGCGTCGGAGAACCGCTACCTCACGCCGATCGCGCGGCGCACGGTGCTGAGCGACGACGGGCTCAGCGTGCTGATCCCCATTCTGGAGGAGATCGCGGGGTGGGACGGCGCCAGGATCCGCGCCTTCTTTGCCGCCCACGGGCTGGTGCTGGAGGACTGGGACAAGAGCCGAACCGACTCGCTCACGATTCGGGGCGCCTCCTTGCCCCCGGAGGCGGTGGCCTGATGCCGGGCTTCCTTTGCGCCCAGGGATCACGCCAGGGTAAATTCCCGTCACCATGTCCCAGATTACCGTCGAGAAAACCGCCGAGGATTCCGCCTCCAAGTCGCTCCGGGTGACCGTCCCCGTCGACCGCGTGCGTGAGGCCGAAGCCAAGGCGCTGAGCTACTACGTCCAGCGCGCCCGGCTCCCCGGATTCCGGCCGGGCAAGGCCCCCGCCGCGGTCGTCCGCAAGCGCTTCGGCGACGCCATCCGCCAGACCGTGCTGGAAGAGGTCATCCGGGAGAGCTGGGAGACCGCCCGGACCTCGGAGTCGCTCAAGCCAGTCACCGATCCCTCGATCCGGAACCTCAAGTTCGAGGACGGCAGCCCCATCGAGTTCGAGCTGCTGGTGCAGGTGCGGCCCGAGATCAAGCTGGAGCGCACCGGCGGCTTCCGCCTGGAGCGCCGGGTGGCGCCGGTGACCGACGCCGCCGTCCAGGAGCAGCTCGCGCGCCTGCAGGAGCAGAAGGCGGCCTGGATCCCGGTGGAGGGGGCCAAGCCGTCCCCCGGCCAGATGGTCCGGGTGGAGGTGGCCCCGCTGGACGAGAGCGGCGCGGGTGCCGCCCAGCCCTACGACCTGGTCCTGGGACAGAATCAGGCCATCCCCGACCTCGAGGAGCGGATCATGACCCTCCTCCCGGGCGAGGAGGCCGACGCCGAGGTCAAGTTTCCCGACGACCACCCCGACGAGAGCCGCCGGGGCCAGACTCGGCGGGTCCGGGTCAAGCTCCACGACGTGAAGCGCCAGGAGCTGCCGGCCCTCGACGATGCGTTCGCGCGAGAGGTTGGCGACTTCGAGAACCTCGACGCGCTCCGCGCCGCGGTCCGGACCGATCTCGAGCGCGACGCGGCCCGGGAGGCCGACGCACAGCTCAGGCAGGCCGCCGTTCAGCAGGTCGTCGAGGCCAACAATGTGCAGGCCCCCGAGTCCCTGGTGCACCGGCTGATGCATGGCTACGCCGAGATGTATCGGGTGCCGCCAGAGCAGCTGGAGCAGTTCGAGCAGCAGTTCCACGAGGTGGCCGCGGCGCAGGTGCGCCGTGACCTGGTGCTCGACGCGGTGGTCGAGGCCAACAATCTCCGCGCCACCGAGGCCGAGCTGGACCAGCGGGTGGCAGAGCTCGCCGCGCTCCGCGGCGTGCCGGCCGGCGAGCTCTACGGCAACCTGCAGAAGAACAACCGGCTGCCCGAGCTGGAGCGCGCCATCACCGAGGAGAAGGCGTTCGCCTGGCTCCTCCAGCAGTCCACAATCGACGAGGTGAAGTCCTGACGATGGCCACGCTTTATCCGCCCTATATCATCGAGCGCTCCAGCCGCGGCGAGCGGACGTACGACATCTTCTCGCGGCTCCTCATGGACCGGATCGTGTTCCTGGGAGCCCCGATCAACGACGATGTCGCCAACATCATCATCGCCCAGCTCCTGTTCCTCGAGGCCGACAACCCCGACAAGGACATCTACCTCTACATCAATTCTCCGGGTGGGGTGGTGTCGGCCGGCATGGCCATCTACGACACCATGCAGCACCTCCGGGCGCCGGTGAACACGATCTGCATGGGCATGGCGGCTTCGATGGGCTCGTTCCTGCTGGCCGCCGGCACCAAGGGTAAGCGAAGCGCGCTGCCCCACTCGCGGATCATGATCCACCAGCCCTCGGGCGGCGCCCAGGGCACGGCCGCGGACATCGAGATCCAGGCCCGCGAGATCCTCTACCTCCGCAGCAAGATGAACGCGCTGTACAGCCAGCACACTGGCCAGCCGATCGAGACCATCGAGCGCGATATGGACCGGGACCGGTTCATGAGCGCCGAGGAAGCCAAGGCGTATGGTCTTATCGACAGCGTATTTACGCCGCGGAAGGAGCTGGTACCGCACACCGATGGGAAGAAGAGCGAGACTTGACGCCCCCGGTGCCGGGGTCCACTATTCCCGGCACCCCCACACTCCATCGCGACTCGGGCTCCATGTCCAACGACAAGCACCTCCGCTGCTCGTTCTGCGGGAAATCGAAGGACTCGGTCCGGAAGTTCATCTCCGGCCCGTCGGTCTACATCTGCAACGAGTGCATCACCCTCTGCAACGAGATCCTTGCCGAGGATGAAGAGCGGGAGGTCGCCGACAGCATTACCCAGGTCCCGACGCCGGCGGAGATCAAGGACGTCCTCGACCAGTACGTGATCGGCCAGGAGCGCGCCAAGCGGACCCTGGCCGTCGCCGTTTATAACCACTACAAGCGCATCAATGCTTCGAGCGGTCGGGACAGCGACGTCGAGCTCGACAAATCGAACATCCTGCTGCTCGGCCCCACCGGCGTCGGCAAAACCCTGCTCGCGCAGACCCTCGCCCGCATCCTCGACGTCCCCTTCACCATCGCCGACGCCACCACGCTCACCGAGGCCGGCTACGTGGGCGAGGACGTGGAGAACATCCTGGTGCGCCTGCTCCAGGCGGGCGAGTTCAACGTGGCGGAGTGCGAGCGGGGCATCGTCTACATCGACGAGATCGACAAGATCGCCCGCAAGTCGGAGAACCCGAGCATCACTCGCGACGTCTCGGGCGAAGGCGTGCAGCAGGCGCTGCTCAAGATCCTCGAGGGCACCATCGCCTCGGTGCCGCCCCAGGGTGGCCGGAAGCATCCGCAGCAGGAATACATCCAGATCAACACCAAGGACATTCTCTTCATCTGCGGCGGCGCGTTCGACGGGCTCGAGAAGATCATCGAGGCCCGCACCGGCCGGCAGCAGATCGGTTTCAATGGCGGCGCCCGCGCCGCCGCCCAGCCGCGCAACGACAAGAATCCCTACGCCGAGGTCGAGCCGGACGACCTGCTCCGCTTCGGGCTCATCCCCGAGCTGGTGGGCCGCCTGCCCGTGGTGGTCTCGCTCGAGGCGCTCGACGAGGACGCGCTGATGCGCATCCTGGTGGAGCCCAAGAACGCGCTCACCAAGCAGTACAAGAAGCTGTTCGAGCTCGAGGATGTGGGGCTCACCTTCGATCCCGAGTCGCTCCGCGCCGTGGCGCAGAAGGCGCTCAAGCGCGGCACCGGCGCCCGCGGTCTCCGGTCCATCCTCGAGACCATGATGACCGACATCATGTACGACCTCCCCAACCGGGAGGACGTGCGTGAGATCGTCATCACCAAGGAAGCGATCACCGAAGGCAACTCCCCGCTGATCGTCACCGAGCGCGCGCGGACCAAGCGGGAGGCGTGAGCAAGCCGAAAGGGCGAAAGGGCGATAAGGCGATAGGACCACCCAGCCGTTCGACATCGGCTAGCGCCGGCCATCCCCCTCTCGCCCTATCGTCCTCTCGTCCTATCGTCCTCTCGGCCTCCTTCGTCGGCTCGTTCCCCGATCCCCTCGTCCGGCTCGAGCCCGCGCTGCCCGAGGTGGCGCTGATCGGGCGATCCAATGTCGGCAAATCCAGCCTGATCAACGCCCTGACCGGCCGGCCCGGGCTCGCGCGGGTCAGCGCGACGCCCGGCAAGACCACGCTGCTCAACGCGTTCCGGCTGCCGGGCTGGTATCTGATCGACCTGCCCGGATACGGGTACGCCCGGGCCGGCAAGGCGGCGCGCGCGGGGTACCGGCGGCTGGTGGACCGTTACCTGCTCGAGCGGCCGAGCCTGGCCGGCGTGGTGTGGCTGCTCGACGTGCGTCACCAGCCGTCCAAGGACGATCTCGAGATGCAGGACCTGCTGATTCGGAGCGGCCGGCCGGTGCTGGTAGCGCTCACCAAGGGCGACAAGCTCACCCGCTCCGCTCAGGCGGCCCGCCCCCGGGAGATCGCGGCGGCCCTGGGCTTGCATCAGGATCAGCTGCAGCTCACCAGCAGCAGCACCCGCTTGGGCATCGATGACCTGGCCGAGAGCATTCTCGCCGCCGTCGGAGGCACCGGATGAGGGTTCCGCGCAGGGCGTGGTCGCATCTTGTGGTCGTGATAACGCTCGTCGCCGCTCGGCCGGTGTCCGCTCAAGTGGGCACCGGCGCCGGTGTCACCCTGCCGCCCGGCGGTTTCGGCTCGCTGACCCAGAATGACCTCGCGCTCAGGATCCGGACCCCCGATGTGGAGGTCCGCTTCGTCCCGCTCGATGCCCGGGTCACCCGGCTGCTCGCCAAGGACAGCTGGGAGTCGCTCCGGTCGGTGGTGGAGTCGAAGCGCAGCGCGATCGACTCGGTCGCGAACGCCTCCGGGGTGTCGCGGCCCGGGCTCGCGCTGGTCACCTTCTTCGGCCAGCGCGTCAATGCCCGCTTCGACCCGCAGACCCTGACCGTGTCGGCCCGGAGCCGCGAGTTCCGGCCGCTCGGCATCGTGCCGTTCAGCGGCCGATTCACCTCACAACAGCTCAATGTCCGCGAGCAGGTGAGCGCGATCTATCTGTTCGAGGAGGACCTGCCGGTGAACGACTCGTTCACCGTGCTGTACGCGGGGCTGTCGTCAGACGACTGGCAGGGCAAGCAGCGGTCGCTGGATCGCGAGCGCGCGCGGGTGGCGTCGCGCGAGCGGGGCAGCGTCCGGGACACGACGGGTACGGCTGGGGCCGGGAGCACAGCGGGAGGCGGGGGTACCGCCGGGGCGACTGGAGCCGCGGGTGGAACCACCGCCGATACCGGGTCGGTGGCGGATACCCTCGCGGCCGACTCGACGCGCTGACTGGCGCCTGGAGCACGGTTCAACAGCGCTTCCCTA
>DATEJD010000476.1:0-7693 GCA_035278325.1 Gemmatimonadales bacterium
GGATGACAGCTCCGCGGATAACAACTCCGCGGATAACAACTCCCCGGATAACAGCTCCCAGCTAGAACTGATACCCCACCCCCAACGCCAGCTGCTCATCCTGCCCGACCCCCGCGCGATTCCGCCGCAGCTGGTAATCGCCCTTGAAGATCACATTGTAGACCGGCTTGTAGCTGACGCCGAGGGTGGTAATCCGCCGGGCCAGCGCGTCGTCGCGCACCACGCCCGCGGGCACCCCTGCCTGGGTGTTGAAGCGCTCGTGGCGGATGAAGGCGTTGAGCTGCTGGGCCGACTCCGGCGCCAGCGCCGAGAGCACGTTGTAGGCGCCCTCCACGTAGCCGCCCGCGATCCGGCTGCCTACCTGCCCGCCATACGCCGTGTTGATCTTCTCGGCGTCCGCGATGCTCACGTTCGCCACGACGCCCCGGAACATAAAGGGCCCCACGTCGTACCGCGCGTCGGCAGACACCAGCGCGACCGCATTGTCGAAGGTGCCGGTGCCGAGCAGCGGATCCTGGGCGGCGCTCCCACCGTACCAGAACGACCCGCCGATGCGGAGCCCGGGCCGCACCCATTCGAGACGACCGGTGAGCGACGGGTTGGCGAAGGAGGCCTCGTGGCCTTCCTGGCGTCCCTCGCGGATGCCTTCCTCGGCGGAGAAGCCACTCGCGACGAGCCCGTTCAGCAGATACACCCGATAGTTGAGGCCCGACCCACCTGGCAGACTGCCCACCAGGCCGACGCCGATGTCGCGCCACGTGCTGGGGATGACGTCGTGGTCGAACTGGGGTCGGTCGACGCCGTTGAAGGTGTTGGGCTCGTGGGTCTCATTGATGATCCCGATGGGGGGCAGCACGAGGCCGGCCCGAATAGTGGCGGCGGGCGAGAGCATGTAGTCGAGATACACCTGCTCGAGGGCCACCTCACCGCCCGGCTCGCCGCCTTCGACCCTGGCGTCTTCCACCTCGAGCTCCGACCGGAGCGAGAGCCGCTCGTTGAAGCTGTGCGCCAGGTAGGCGACGAAGCGCGCGACGTTGGCCTGGCCCGGGGTGTTGGGCCCGCTCAGGTTGTGGTACTGGACCTCGCCGTAGCCACCGACCGTGGTGCGCTCTTCTTCCTGGGCGGCGACCAGGGTGGCGCGGAGCTGCGTGAGGGGGAGAGCAACGAGCGCGAAGAGGCCGAGGCCGAGCGACGAGGGGACGCGCATAAAGCCTTTCGGGTAAACTAGTTGAGAATGGTTATCAACTGTAACCCTACTACTTTATTCCCCATTGCCACTGGTGTCAACTGGGCCCCCCACACATCATTGGACACAGACCCTGCCCGCCCCTCGGATCTTCCGTCGCCCCTGCGAGGCTCCCTGATGGCCTATTTGCCCCTCCGGACGGTCGCCGTTCCCCAGGCGTCCGCGCGCTTTTACGACACCTGGCTGGACGAGCTGGACGGCCAGCTATCGGCCCCCGGAGCCGACTGGTACCGGATCACGCGGGACGTGCTGTTCGGGCTCTGGTACCCCGGTCTGAGCGACTACGACGCCCTCGTGGCCGACCCGGCCACCCCGGCGCCCTGGCGCGCCACCCTGCTCGCCCTCGACCCCCGCAACGTCACCCTCGAGCCCGAGTACTACGCGGATGTCGACGCCGAGCGGTATGCCCGGGTGAAGCCGCTCCACTGGCTATGGCAGAGCTTCGACCGCTGCCCGCTCGGCGCCGGCAACGTGCACCTCGGCGTGCGGTTCCGGCGAATCCTCGCCAAGCATCTGTTTGCCCAGGTGGGAAAGAACTTCAAGTGCTTCCACTTCGTGGAGTTTTCCTACGGGTACAACATGGAAGTAGGCGATGACTGTGTCGTCCACCGCCACGTGTTGCTGGACGACCGCGGCGGGATAACGCTGGGCAACCGGGTCAGCATCTCCGACTACGCGAACATCTACAGCCACACGCACAGCATCGTGGACCAGAAGGACGTGACGAACGCGCGCACCGTGCTGGAGGACGACGTGCGGATCACCTACCACGCGACGGTGCTGGCCGGCGTGCGAGTGGGGCGGAATGCGATGGTGGGCGCCATGGCGGTGGCCACCAAGAACGTCCGGCCCTATCACGTGAACGTCGGGATCCCGGCCAAGTCCATCCGGATCAAGCCCGATGCGCCGCCCGAGGCCTATGTGACCGAGCGGGTGGTGCAGCACCAGTCGGAGGGCTGACCCTGCCCCGCGCGCGCGAACGCTGGTACACCTCTCCGTCGGCGTTGGTCGCCTGGGCGCTCCTGGTGAGCGCTCTGCTGGGCACGCTGGTCGGGGGGCTGCCCGGCCTCGTCACCATCGCGTGTGGCATCGCGGCCGGGCTGATCCTGCTGCTCGCGGTGTGGCGCCGCGAATGGGAGGTGCCGCTCCATGCCTTCGCCGCCACGCTGCTCGGCGTGCTGGCCTGGCTGGCGAACGACCGGATGTGGTGGCTCGCGGTCGGGGCGGTGGTGACGATCGCCGGCAGCTTCTGGATCGCCATCGTGCGCGGCCGGCGCCGGCTCCGGGAATCCGAGACCAGGTCCGACCAGCTCGCGAGTCAGCTGGACCGCCGGATCAGCGAGCTGTTCTCGTTGCAGGAGCTGAGCTACGTGCTCTCCGAGTCGATTCAGCTCGAGCGCATCGTCGACCAGGTCGCCAAATACGCCGGCCGGTTCCTCCAGGCGGACGGCGCCATCGTGGTGCTCACCGACGACGAGCAGGGCCGCTTGCTGCGGGTGGCCGGCGCGGCCGGCTCGCTCGAGCCGCTCATCGGCCAGGTGAGCGACGATCCGGACACCGCGCTGGTGCGGTTCGCGATGCAGCGTGAGCGGATCGAGGTCGCCCAGGGCGTGACGGTGCCGACCGTCAACCTGATCGGCGGCACGACCGTCCGCTCCGCCGCGGTCGCACCGCTCCGCTCCCAGGGCGTCACCATGGGCGCGCTGGCCGTGGCCGACCGTCAGGGCGGGCCCTTCACGACCGAGGACCTTTGGCTCCTCTCGACGGTCGCGACCAACGCGTCGGTGGTGCTGGCCAATGGCCGGCTGTACGACATCGTGCGCCGGAGCAAGGACGAGTGGGAGACCGCGTTCAACGCGCTCGCCGAGGGGATCGCGGTCGTCGGGCCGGGCGACATCATCCTGCGCTCCAACCGCGCGCTCGCGGCGCTGGCCGAGCGGCCCGAGAGCGAGCTGGTGGGGCGGCCCTTCACCGAGACGCTGCTGGGCGCGTCGGATGCGGTGGCGCAGCTGATCGAGTCCTCGCACCAGGGCGAGCGGACCACGCCGGTGGTCGTCCGCCTCGAGCGAACCGGACGGGTGCTGCGGATTACCGCCGCGCCGTTCGCCGAGCGCGCCGGCCGGGTGGTGCTGCTGGTGGAGGACGTGACCGAGCAGCGCATCCTGGAGGCGCAGCTCATCCAGAACGACAAGATGGCGTCCATCGGCCAGCTGGTGTCGGGCGTGGCCCACGAGCTCAACAACCCGCTCACCTCGATCGCCGGCCTCACCGAGCTGCTGCTCGAGCGCGAGCTCCATCCGGACGTGCCGCGCGAGCACCTGCGGGTGATCCACGACCAGGCCGATCGCGCCGGCCGCATCGTCCGCAACCTGCTCACCTTCGCCCGCAAGGGCGTCCCGGAAAAGACGTCCGTCGATCTCAACGACGTGGCCGCCCGGACCGCGTTGCTCATCGTGTACGAGACGCAGCTCCACGGCATCGAGCTGGAGCAGGCGCTGAGCCCGGAGCCCGTGGTGGTGCTCGGTGACCGGCACGAGCTGCAGCAGGTGCTCCTCAACCTCATCACCAACGCGGTGCAGGCTGTGAGCGGCCTGCCGCCCGGCCTACCGCGGAAGATCCTGATCACCACCGCTCGCGAGGAGGGCCAGGCCGTTCTCCGCGTGCGCGACACTGGGCCCGGCGTCGCGCCGCAGCACGCGTCTTCGCTGTTCACGCCATTCTTCACCACCAAGGCCGCGGGTCAGGGCACCGGCCTGGGCCTCTCGTTGAGCTACGGCCTGGTCAAGGCGCACGACGGGGAGCTGAGCTATGAGCCGCCGGCCGAGGGCGGCGCCGAGTTCCGGGTGGCCCTGCCGCTCCATGACGCGCCCGTCGAGCCGCTGGATTCCACGGCGGCCTCGGCCACGCCCCCGCGCGCGGGCCGGCGGGCGCTGGTGGTTGACGCCGATCCGGCGGTGCATCGATTGGTGAACGCGCTGCTCTCGCCGGAGGGGATCGAGGTGGAGACGGTGCGGGCGGGCGAGCAGGGGCTCCGACTGGCGGGGGAGAAGGCATACGATCTCATCATCGCGGACGCGCGTGCCACCGCGGGCGCGACGGAGCTCTTCATTCACGCGCTGGCCGCCGCCTCGCCTTCCTCGATCGATCGGCTGGTGGTGACCTATACCGGCCAGGCCGCGCCAGCCGACCTGCTGCCCGACCGCCCGGTGCCGCACGCGCGAAAGCCGTTCAACCTGCGCGACCTCCACGCGCTGGCCTCGCAGATCCTCGCTAGTAGCCCGCCGCGCTCGCCGGTTTCCAGGGCAGCACGCTGATCCGTCCCCGGACCCTCGCCGCGGCCGCCGCCGCGTCGGCCGTGGCCCAGTAGTTCCCGCC
The DNA here is from genome assembly GCA_035278325.1 of Gemmatimonadales bacterium. Classification (GTDB taxonomy): domain Bacteria; phylum Gemmatimonadota; class Gemmatimonadetes; order Gemmatimonadales; family GWC2-71-9; genus CAVVWJ01. The sequence goes on from DATEJD010000476.1 coordinate 4,622, forward strand.
GGCCATCAGGTCGGGCGCGTCGATGAACCAGCTGCTGGCGCGAAGGAACACGTTGCCGCTCACCTCCGTCCCGTGGCCCGTGCCGTCCACCACGAGCCCGGTGCCCACCCCGTCGAACACATTGCCGCGCACTCGGCTGTCGGTCACGCCGCGCAGCACCACACCCTGGTCCACGCCGTTGAGCATGTTGTCGTCGATCCGGTAGCCGCGACCGTTCCGGCCCGCGCCGTCACCGGTGGTCACCTGGATCCCGACCGGCCCGCCCAGCAGGACGTTGGCCTCGAGCCCGGTGTCATCGCCGCGGGTGGCCAGGATGCCGCCGCGGCGGGCGCCGATCACGGTGTTGCCGCGGAGCAGCCCCCCGGTCAGGCGCATCAGCTCGAATCCCGCGGCGGCGCTGTCGGCCCGGTTCTCGATGAAGCTCACGTTCCAGGTCATGCGCGCGGCAAAGGCGACGACCGTCGCGAGCGACGCGTCGTTGCGATAGACCAGGTTCCCGACTGACGGCCGCGAGACGGGCGGCTGCCCCGTCACCAGCACGCCGATCGTCGACGCCGTGAGATCGTTCTCCACCAGGGTGTTCGAGTCGCTTGCCTCGCGCAGCAGGATCGCCGCCGAGGCGCAGTCACTGCCGGCAGCGGGGCAGCGCCGGGTGCGCGATGCGTCGTTCCGGAGAATGCTGTTGTGGCTCGAGCGGTAGAGCTGGATGGCCCAGCCACTGTTGTCGGCAAGGTCGTTGTCGGCCACGTACGACATGCTGGCATCGACCAGGCTGATCCCGTTCTGCGCGCCGTGCGACACGATGCCGGTGACCGTCGCGCCCGTGGTGTTCCGGAGCATCAGTCCCGCGCCGTATTGATCGGCGGCCTCCAGGCGGGTCACGTCCAGCCGGTCGGTGCTGTCGGCGCGGTCCGGCGTCGACCGCAGGATCTGGCGCCGGCTGTTCGAGACGTCGATGCCGCTCAGGCGATGGTTTCGCCCGCCCTCGATGCGGACCCCGAACCGGTATCCTCGGACCGTGCCGCCCACCACGGTCACCCCGTCGACACCCTTGCTGGCCACTCCGATGCCGACGAACCGATCGGGGAGCGAATCTCCGCTTTCGAGGATGACCCCGGTCAGATCGATCCGGGTGCCGCTCGACGCCGCGATCAGCACGCCGCGCTCGGTCGGATCGGCCACCCGGTAGCGTCCGGGGCAGACGCGCACGTCGCCCTGGACCTGGGTGGCGGCCCGCGTGAGCCGAATGCAGGGCGCGGCTGCGGTCAGGGCCAGCAGGAGGTGCGCGATCACGGGCGCACCGGGTAGCCGCGGTCCCGCAGGTACGCTCGAGCCTCGGGGAGGCTCGAGCCCTGGAAGTGGAAGATCGTGGCCGCCAGCACGCCGTGCGCGCCGGCCTCGAACGCCTCGGCGAGATGCTCCAGCCGGCCCGCGCCCCCCGATGCGATCACGGGGATCGACACCGCCGACGCCGCGGCCCGCACCAGCGGCAGGTCATAGCCCTCGCCGGTCCCGTCGCGATCCATCGACGTGAGCAGGATTTCACCCGCGCCCAGCTCCTCGAGCTGCGTGATCCACTCGACCGCCTCGAGCGGGGTGGCCTCGCGGCCGCCGTTCACCATCACCGTGAGCCGCCCCTCCGTGCGCGCCACGTCTACCGCCGCGACCACGCACTGCGAGCCGAAGCTGTCCGCGAGCCGGGACACCAGGGAAGGATCCCGCACGGCGGCGGTATTGATGGAGACCTTGTCGGCGCCGGCCCGGAGCGCGGCACCCGCGTCTGCCACCGCGCGGATGCCCCCGCCGACGGTGAACGGAATGAAGATGGATTCGGCCACCCGTGCGACCATCTCCAGCGTGGTCCGCCGGGCCTCCGGGCTCGCCGAGATGTCGAGGAAGACGAGCTCGTCGGCGCCGTCCTTGTCGTAGCGCGCGGCCTGCGCCACCGGGTCGCCCGCGTCGCGCAGGGAGGTGAAGTGCACGCCCTTCACGACCCGCCCGCCCGCGACATCGAGGCAGGGGATGATACGCCGGGCTAGCATACCCGGAGCACGTCCTCCACCGTGCCGGCCGTGCCGGACCCGACCAGGGCCACCGCGTCGTCCAGCGCACGGGCCTCGCGCGGCCACGCGAAGCGGCGGGCGGCCTCCGCCGGTGGCAGCCACTCGAACCGGTCGTGCTCGGCGCCAGTGCGCACGGCGGCGTCGGGCGCCACGAAGGCGGCGAACACCGGCACCAGCGCGACCTCGTCCTTCCGGTGCTGGTAGAAGGTTTCCACCCGACTCAGGTTGTAGAGCCGCTCGGGCGTGAGGCCGGTCTCCTCCGCGAGCTCCCGCTGGGCCGCCTGGGTCGGGGTCTCGCCCGGCTCGATGTGCCCGTGCACGGCCTCCCACGACCCGGGGCAGCGGCCGCCCCGCGCGCGCCGCAGTACCAGGCACTCGAGCGAGGAGCCGGCGCCGCGGAGCACATACAGGTCGACGAGCGACACCCGCACGGTGGTCACGGCCGCCACCGGGCGAACGCGTCGAGCAGCTCGATGCCGGCCCGTTGCGACTTCTCCGGATGGAACTGGGCGCCGAGCACGTTGTCGTGGCCCACCAGCGTGGGGAACACGGTGTCGTAGGTTCCGGTCGCCAGCACGTCGTCGGTGCCGAGGCCGGCCGGGTAGTAGCTGTGGACATGGTAAAAGAACTGCGGCTGACCCTGGAACACGCCGGATACCACGGGATGGCGGGCGCCCGCCGCGGTCGGCTCCACGCGCGCCCAGCCCACGTGCGGCACATGCAGCTGGGTATCGAAGCGGACCACGCGGCCGGGCAGGATGCCGAGGCCCCTGGCCTCGGGGGCTTCAGCGCTCCCGGCGAAGAACAGCTGCAGGCCGAGGCAGATTCCCATCACCGCGGCGCCGCGCGACGCCGCATCGCGCACGGCCGACCCGAGCCCCGTGCTGTCGAGGGTGCGTGAGGCCTGTCCGAAGTGCCCGACGCCCGGCATCAGCACGTGGTCGGCCCGAGCCACCTGGTCGGGGTCCACGGTAAGCGTGGCCGTGTGGCCGCCCGCGGCGAGCGCCCG
>DATEJD010000477.1:0-6029 GCA_035278325.1 Gemmatimonadales bacterium
AGGAGACCGGGCGCAGTTTGCCCGGGCTCCGTACCAGAGCGTTCCGCGGCGCCCTGAAGGAACTTCCAGCCCGCTTGCCTACCCCTGCCGCGACGGGAGCCCGAGGCTACACCGTCGGCACCCGCGCCGCGGCCTCCTCCGGCCTCAGCCCCCCCGCCGGCTCCCGCGCCTCCGCGTGCTTGCGACGACCGAACCGCTGCTGCAGCGCGTCGAAGTAGGTGTAGATCACCGGCGTGATGTACAGCGTGATGAGCTGCGAGAACGCCAGCCCGCCCACCACCGCGATGCCCAGCGGTCGCCGCGACTCCGCCCCCGCGCCATGGCCCAGCGCGATCGGCAGCGTACCCATGAGCGCGGCCATGGTGGTCATCATGATGGGCCGGAATCGGACGCTGGCCGCCTCGAGGATCGAGTCGGTCGCGTTCTTTCCATGGTTCCGCTCCGCCTCGATGGCGAAGTCGATCATCATGATCGCGTTCTTCTTCACGATGCCGATCAGCATGATGATGCCGACGAACGCGTAGATGCTCAGGTCCTGCTGGAAGATCACCAGGGCCAAGAGCGCGCCGAACCCGGCGAAGGGCAACCCCGACAGGATCGTGAGCGGGTGCACGAAGCTCTCGTACAGAATGCCGAGCACGAGATAGATCACCACGATCGCGAGGACGAGCAGCACCAGCAGACCCTGCTGCGCGTCCTGGAACGCGGCCGCCGTGCCGGAGAATGAGGTGCTGATGGTGGACGGGAGCACCTCGCGCGCCGCCGCCTCCACCCGATCGACCGCCGTGCCGAGCGACGTGCCCGGCTGGAGGTTGAACGACAGCGTCACCGACGGGACCTGGCCCGAGTGGTTGACGGTGAGCGGACCGACGTCCTCGGTGACCTTGGCCAGGCTCCCGAGCGGCACGGCGACGCCGTTTCGTCCCGTGAGGTGCAGCAGGTTCATCGCCGAGAGGTCGCGCTGGTATTGCGGCAGCAGCTCCATCACCACCCAGTACTGGTCGTTCGGGGTGTAGATGGTGCTCACCTGCCGGGCGCCGTAGGCGTTGTAGAGCGCGTTCTCGATCTGGTTGACGTCGATGCCGAGCGCCGAGGCGCGGTCGCGGTTGATGCTGACCTGCACCTGGGGGTTCTTGATCTGGAGGTCCGACGTCACGTCGGTGAGGCCCGGGATGTCGTGCAGCCGCTGCTCGAGGCGCGCGGCGCCGTCGTACAACGCCTCGACGTCCGAGCTCTGCAGGGTGAACTGGTACAGGCTCTTCGAGCTGCGGCCGCCGATATTGATCAGCGGCGGGTTGGTGATGTACACCCGCATCCCCGGCACCGCAGCCAGTTTCCGGGTGAGCGACTGGCCCACCGCGTCGGCGTCGAGCGCTCGATCACTGCGGTCCTTGAGGTGGATGAACAGGCGGCCCTGGTTCACCGAGTTGCTCCGGCCCCCCGCGCCCACCGAGGACATGAACCCCTCGACGTTGGGGTCGTCCTGGACGATGGCCGCCGCGGCCTGCTGGTGCTGGACCATGGCATCGTAGCTCGTCCCCTCCGCCGTCTCCGTGGTCCCGCTGAGCTGCCCGGTGTCCTCGCTGGGAATGAAGCCCTTGGGCACGATGTGCCCCAGCACGAACGTGCCGATGAGAATCCCCAGGCTGAAGAGCAGCGCCAGCCCGCGGTGGCGCATCACCCATCCGAGGCTCCGCTCGTAGGCGGCGAGCGACGCTTCCCAGGCGCGCTCGGTGGCGCGATACCAGCGGCCGTGGCTCGCGTTCCGCTCTTCCGGGCGGAGCCACCGGCTGCACAGCATCGGCGTGAGCGTGAGCGAGACGAAGCCGGAGACCAGGATCGCGACCGCGATGGTGACGGCGAACTCCTGGAACAGCCGTCCGATCAGCCCGCCCAGCAGCAGCACCGGGATGAACACCGCCACCAGCGACAGCGTCATCGAGATCACGGTGAAGCTGATCTCGCGGCTCCCATTGAGCGCGGCATTCCACACCGACTCGCCCTGCTCCATGTGGCGCACCACGTTCTCGAGCACCACGATGGCGTCGTCCACGACGAAGCCCACCGCCAGGGTCAACGCCATCAGCGACAGGTTGTCGAGGCTGTAGCCCAGCAGGTACATGACGGCGAACGTGCCCACCAGCGACATCGGCAGCGCCAGCGCCGGAATGGCCGTGGCGCGGATGTTCCTGAGGAACAGGAAGATGACCATCACCACGAGGCAGAGCGCCAGGAACAGCGTGAACTTCACGTCGGCCACCGAGGCCTTCACCGTCTGCGACCGGTCGTACAACGTGGACAGATCCACCGCTGGCGGGATCTGGGGCCGAAGCTGCTCGACCTCGTCCCGAACCCGCTGGGCCACCTCCACGGTGTTGGTGCCGGGCTGCCGCTGGATCGCGAGCACGATGGCGCGCTGGCCGTTGAACCAGCTCGCCTGCTTGGTGTCCTGCACGCTGTCCACCACGTTGCCGAGATCACCCAGGCGAACCGGCGCCCCATCGCGATAGGCGACGATCAGGTTGGCGAACCCCGCCGCGTTGGTGAGCTGGCCCTGGCTCTCCACCGCGTACGCCTTGTCGGTGCCCCAGAGAATGCCGGTCGGCACGTTGACGTTGCCGTTCTGCACGGCGCTGGCCACATCGTCGATCCCGATCCCGCGGGCCGAGAGCTGCTGCGGGTCGAGCTGGATGCGCACCGCGTACTTCTGCGACCCGTACACCTGCACCTGCGCCACCCCGTCCACCGTCGACAGCCGCTGCGCCAGGAAGGTCTCGGCGTACTGGTCGAGCTCCGACAGCGGCATGGTGCTCGAGCGCGCCGCGTAGTACAGGATGGGCGACGACGACGGGTCCACCTTGCGGAAGCTGGGCGGCAGCATGTCCTGGGGGAGCGTGCGCTGGGCCTGCGAGATCGCGGCCTGCACGTCCTGCGCGGCCGCGTCGATGTTGCGGCTCAGATCGAACTGCAGGCTGATCTGGGTGGTGCCCTGGCCGCTGGTGGAGGTCATCGCGGTGATGCCGGGAATGGTCGAGAACTGCTTCTCGAGCGGGGTGGCCACCGCGGACGCCATCGTCTCGGGGCTCGCGCCGGAGAGGTTCGCGCTCACCGAGATGGTGGGGTAGTCCACCGCGGGAAGGTCGCTCACCGGCAGCTGCCGGTAGGCCACCAGGCCGAAGATCAGAATGCCGGCCATGACCAGCGTGGTCATGACCGGACGGCGGATGAAGAGACCCGTGAAATTCATGTCGCCCCCTGGCTCGTCCGGGCACTGTCCGCCCGCGCCTTGATCTGGACCTTCGCGCCCTGACGCAGCCGCAGCTGGCCGTCGGTGACGACCCGGTCTCCTGCCTTGATATCCCCGCCTACGATGGCCAGGTTGCCCGCCGTCCGGTCCACCGTGACCTTCTTCGTCGCCGCCGAGCTGTCCGGCTGGATCACGAAAACGATGCTGCCCTGCTGCCCCGTGACCACCGCCGAGGCTGGCACCACCAGCGCGTGCTGATCCACGTACAAACGGAGCCGCACGTTCACGAACTCCCCGGGCCACAGCGTGCCGTCGGCGTTGGGGAAGCTGCCCTTGAGCAGAATGGTGCCGGTAGTGGTGTCCACCGCGTTGTCCACGAACGCGAGCGTACCCTCGCTCCCCGTCCCGCCGCCGGTGGGCGACGCGAAGACCGTCATCCCGGCGGCCCGGTACTTCTGGATCGCGCCCAGGTTGCTCGCCGGCACGGCGAACCGCACCAGGATCGGCTGGATCTGGTTGATGGTCACCAGGGGCGAGGTGTCGGTCGAGCGCACCAGGTTGCCCTCGCGGACGCGGAGGCTGCCGGTGCGGCCCGAGATCGGCGCGCGGATGGTGGCGTACTGGAGGTTGAGGCGCGCCTGGTCGACGGCCGCCTGGCTCGCCGCCGCCGTCGCGTTGGCGGCCTCGGCATCGCTCCGCGCCGCGTCATTCTGCTCGGCGGTGACGTATTCCTTGGCCGCCAAGGTGGCGTACCGCTTGGCCTGCTCCACGGCGTTGACGGCGGTCGCTCGGTCGCGGGTGAGCATGGCCTCGGCCTGCTTGAGCGCGGCCTGGAACGGACGCGGGTCGAGCTCGAAGAGCACCTGGCCCTTCTTCACGTCCTGCCCCTCGCGAAACCCGATCCGCACGATGGGCCCGCTCACCTGCGGCAGCACGGCAACGGTCTGGATCGGTTCTACCGTGCCCGTGGCGGCGAGCTCGTACGGAACGGCGCGAGTCTGGGCGGTGGCGACCGTGACCGGCACCGGCGGTGCCTTGGGCGCGTCCTTCTTGGCACAGGCGGACCCCAGCAGACAGAGGGCGACGAGCAGACGCGGGCGCGGCAGAGTCATCGGGATGGCACCGTCGTGGTGTCGGAGGTGAGATGGAGCGAGGTCCCGCCCTTGGGATCGAGCACGCCGGCGTCGTGCGCGAGCTGGGCCAGCGACACGCTCCAGGTGAGCCGCGCGTCCACCCGCTGCGCGCGGGCGCTGGCCAGCGCGCTCTGGGCGGCGAGCAGATCGAGCACGGTGCCGACGCCCGCCTTATACCGCGCCAGTGCGACTTCGTTCGATTGCTGGGCGCTGGCCACCAGATCCTCGGCGGTCCGCACTCGGCGGGTCGACGTCTGCAGCGCGTAATAGGCGCTGAACACCTGGTAGACCACCTGCTGCCGCAGCGTCTCGGTGCGAGCCATCGCCGCGTCCGCCTGGTATTGCGCGGCGCTCAGGTCGTACTGGCGCGAGAAGCCGTTGAAGAGCGGGATCGACAGCTCCACGCCCACGTTGTAGCTGTTGGCGCCGTTCGGAATGGTCGTGGCGTAGGTGCGCCCCGCGGTGGCGTTCAGGTTGATCGACGGCAGCAGGCTCGAGCGCGCCTCGCCGATGCTGGCACGAGCCGCCTCGGCCTGCGAGCGCGCGGCGGCCAGATCGGGCCGGCCCTTGAGTGCCGCCGCGATCAACCCATCGACGCTGTCGGCCAGGGCCGCCACCGGAACCTCGGCCGCGGTCGAGTCCACATCGTACGGCAGATTGGCCGGCAGCCCCAGCGCGAGGGCCAGCGCGCCACGCGTGGTCTGCAGATCGCCTTCGGTGGACTGCAGGTTGAGCTGCGCCTGGCTGGCCGCGGTCCGGGCCTGGAGCACGTCGGCGATGGTGGCGAGCCCCACCCGGCGGCGCTCTTCGGCGGCCTCGAGGTTGGCCTGTGCCTCGGCGAGCGTGGTGTGCTGCGCGTCGAGCAACGAGCGTGCGGCGAGATACTGGAAGTACGCGACCTGAACCTGCAGCACTACGTCCTGGATGGCCGCATTGTGGGTGAACCCGGCCGCGAGGAGCTGCTGGCGCGAGCCCTCCACCCGGCCGCCCCGGCCGCCGAAATCGAACAGCAGATAGGACAGGGACGCGCTGGGCGTGAGCACCGACTGCTCCACGGCGGTCCGGCCCTGGCTCGCCACCGTCTTGAGCCGGGTGGCCGTCACGTCTCCGTCTACCGTGGGAAGCCACTCGCCCCGGGCGGCGCCGTAGGTGGCCGCGGCGGCCTGGGCGTTGGCCCAGGCGAGCCGAGTGCCGGGGTTGTTCCGGAGCCCGATGTCCACGATCTCGGCCAGCGTCAACCGGCGGATCCGTTGGCCCAAATCGGGCGGGAGCCGGGCGGGAGTCGAGGTGTCCGCGGCCTCGATCTGCCGCACCGCCTCGGCGGGAGGCTGCCAGGGAGTCTGCGGTGCCGGCGAGGCGCCGGGCACGCCGGACACCCGCGGGGTGCCGACGCACGCGGTGAGGCAGAGGCCCGCCAGGGCGAGCCGTGCAGCGGTTGCTCGGCTCACCGCCGACCTCCGTTCTGGGCCAGTTTGCCGTTGGAGCGGCCCGTGGCGGAGGTGTGCTCCCATCGGTTCAGCGCTTCGCCGATCTGCCCCACGATGTAGGCGTACGCGCTCTCATAGCCGCGCAGCCGGGCGCGCACCCGCTCGCTCCGAATGGGGAGCGTGCGCCGCGCCTCGCCCACCGCCTGGGTGAAGCGCTGCCAC
>DATEJD010000478.1:0-6794 GCA_035278325.1 Gemmatimonadales bacterium
ACTCTCCAGCGGATGGCGTGCCAGCGCCGCTTCGACGATCGCCATGGCGGAATCCGGCCGCCCGCGGAGGTCCACCTCCATCCAGGCCAGCTCGGCGGCGGTGTCGAGATACTCGCCCGGCGACCCGCGGGCCTCGTCGGCTGCCATGGTCTCCCGGAAGTACCGTTCGGCGTCGGCGACTCGACCGGTGAGTCGGCTGAGACGCGCCAGCGAGATACCGGTGTTGGCCTGCCATTCCGCGCTCGCGCGGTTGGCCGCACGCACCTGCTCGAGCAGCCGGAGTCCCGCCGCGTAGTCGCCCTGGCTGATGGCGAGGTTGGCGCGGATCCCCATGAGGACCGGACTAGCCGGCGCGACCGCCGCGTACCGGGCGACCGTCGCGGCCGCGGCGTCGAAGTGCCCTTGCGCCACCTGGGCCACCACCGCGTTCAGCGTGAACGAGGAGTTCCGCCCCAGGCGGGTCGCGCGGATCGCGAGGCTCTCCGCCTCGACGTACTGCCTCCTGCGATTCAGCTCTACGGCGAGGTTGTTGAGCGCCACCAGGTTGTCGGGATCGATCGAGAGCGCCGCGCGGTAGGAGGCGATGCCGGCGTCGCGGTCGTAGTCCACGAACTGATGGTAGTACCCGGCGGTGAGGTCGCCCTCGAGCTCGGGCAGCCGGTCGCGATGGGAGTAGGCGCGGGTCGCGGCGGCGACCTGATCGGCCTGGTGGCCGCCCAGGTTGCCGTACAGCACGGCGAGCTTGCGGTAGGCCATCGCGAACCCGGTGTCGAGGGCCACCGCCTGCTTGAGCGTCGCGACCGCGTCCTCCATCTTGTCGTCCTCTTCCTGCCGCAGCGCCTCCGTGTACTTGCGCAGCGCCGGCAGCGACCCGGTGGTGACCTGCTGGAGCGGCGGGTTGCTGCGGATGGACACCAGCGATTCGCCGACCCGCTCGCGCAGCTTCTTCGACAGGCGGTCGATCGCGCCCAGCAGCTGCTGTTCACCTTCGGCGGTCTCGCGAACCGCGGTGAGGACGTGGCCGTCGGATGCGTTCACCAGGCTCGCGCTCAGTACGTACCCCTGCCCCACCGGATCGATCTGCCCGCTGACGATGCCCTTGATTCCCTCGCGGACGGCCAGCTCACGCGCGAGCGGCACCGCCAGCGCCGCGCCCGTCGGCCGCTCCATCCGCCGCAGCGCGTCGGCGATGCTGGCGGCGTCGAGTACCCGCATGGTGGGCGACTGGGACAGGTCCACGCGGAACGCTTCGGTGAGCGACGGACCCAGCGTCGAATCGGCGCTCCGATTCTCGAAGTCGGCCAGCACCAGCGGCTCGCGATCCTTGAGCACGCCTGATGCCACCAGCGTGCCCACCGGCCCGATGCCCAGGAGGCGCATTGCCGTATAGACGATCGCGACCGCCGCGAGCCCGCCGAAGGCGAGCCCACCACCCAGCAGCGCCTTCCGCCAGGTGAGCCACCGCTCGAGTCCGGTCGCGGGCGTCGCGACGACATGGCCGGCCGTTCGGGCCATGGCGCGCCGACGCTCGTGCAGGCCGGTCATCAGCATGACGGGCAGCCCGATGGCGAGCAGGGCTGCGGCGCCTCCTAAGACCCAGTAGGGCAGGCCGAGGCGCTGCACCAGCGCCCACACGACGCCGAGCACCACCAGGGACCCGAGGAAGAACAGGGCGGCGACCCGGGCCGGATGGCCGCGGCGGATGGCCTGCTCGGTGCCGGTCGAGATCACCGCCGGTGCCATGACCGGCACCGTTCCCGAGCTTGGGGTGCTCATCGCGTCGAGCTGCGGCATCAGGTCGGCGGCGCTCTGCCACCGGTCGGCCGCGCGCTTCTCGAGACAGCGCATGACGACCGCGTTGAGCGCCGGAGGGACGGTGCGGCGGTGCTGCGAGACCGGGTCGGGCGTCTGGGTGATCTGGGCGGCCAGCAGCGCCTGCGCCGTCGGCGCGGTGAACGGCGGGCGACCGGCGAGCATCTCGTAGGCCAGGGCGCCCACCGCGTAGATATCGGCACGGTGATCCACGTGCGGATCGGCCACGGCCTGCTCGGGCGCCATGTAGGCGGGCGTGCCCAGCGCGACGCCGAGCGAGGTGAGGGACGCGCCGCCGCTGGACGCCGTGACCGCCTTGGCCACGCCGAAATCGGTGACGACGGCGTGCCCTTCGGAGAGCAGGATGTTGTCGGGCTTGATGTCGCGGTGCACCACGCCGTTCCGGTGCGCGTAGGCCAGCGCGTCGACTACCTCGCGCAGGATGCGCACGGCCTCGGCCACCGGCAACTCGCCTTCGCGGGCCAGCTTGACCCGGAGCGACTCGCCGGAGATGAACGGCATGACGTAGTAGAGGAGATCGCCCTGCGCGCCGGCAGTGAGGAGCGGAACGATGTGGGGATGCTGCAGCCGGGCCGCGAGCTGAATCTCGCGCTCGAACCGTTCGACGTTGACCGACGCGCCCATCTCCGGGGGCAGGAGCTTGAGGACGACCTGACGGCCGAGGCGGACCTCCTCGGCGAGGAACACCCGGCTCATGCCGCCGCCGCCCAACTCCTTCAGGATGCGGTACTGGTCTCCGACCGCGCCCCGCAGCCGCTCCTCGAGATCGATCGGCGTCTCCTGTGGAGGGAATGCCCGTAAGCTAGGCCGCGGCGCCCAATCCCACCAGTTCGGCCCAGCCATCGGCGTCCAGGCTGGCGCCACCCACGAGGACGCCGTCGAGCTCCGGGCGCGCCAGCAGCGCGAGCACGTTGCCGGCGTTGACGCTGCCGCCGTACAGGATCGGCAGGCGGCCGGGCACGCTCCGGCGCGAGACGGTGAACCGGATCAGCTCGTGGACCTGCGCCGCGTCGTCGGGGGTGGCGTTCTTGCCCGTGCCGATGGCCCACACCGGCTCGTACGCGAGGACGAGCGGCCCCCACTCGTCGGGCGGAATCTTGTCGAGCAGCGGCTCGAGCTGGCGCATGATCACGTGCTCGGTCCGGCCGCCATCGCGCTCGGCGAGCGTCTCGCCCACGCAGACCAGCGGCGTGAGCCCGGCCTTGAGCACCGCGGCGGCCTTGCGCGCCACCTGCTCGTCGGTCTCGCCGAACAGGTGGCGCCGCTCGGAGTGGCCCACCAGCACGACGCGGGCGCCCGCTTCCTGCACCATGGGAATCGAGAGCTCGCCGGTGAAGGCGCCCTTGGGCTCCCAGTGCACGTTCTGCGCGCCGACCAGGATGTCGGGTCGGGAGCGGACCGCCTGGCTCACGCACGTGATCGACACGGCCGGCGGGAAGAACCAGAGACGCCGATCGGCCACCGGAGCGGTGAGCGCGAGGAAGCGTTCGACGAACCCCGCGGCGGCGGCCGGCCCGTGGTTCATCTTCCAGTTCGCGGCGTAGATGACTGGCCGGCGCGTCATGCGTTCGCGGACCTCATGCCTCGTCCAGCGCGGCCACGCCGGGCAGCTCCTTGCCCTCGAGGAACTCGAGCGACGCGCCACCGCCGGTGGACACGTGCGTCATCCGGTCGGTGAGGCCGGCCTGGGCCACGGCCGCCGCCGAATCGCCGCCGCCCACGACGGTGACGGCCCCCTTCGCGGTCGCGTCGGCCATCGCCTTCGCCACCGCCAGGGTGCCGTGGTCGAACGGAGGCGTCTCGAACACGCCCATGGGCCCATTCCACACCACGGTGCCCGCCGACCCGATCCGCGCCGCGAAGTCGCGTTCGGTAGCGGGGTCGATGTCGTAGACGGCCCAGCCCGGCGGAATCTGGTCGCGCGGGACGGCTCTGGTTTCCACGCCGGGCTCGAGCTTCTGCGCGATGACGGCGCCCGAGGGCAGCACCAGCTTCGGGCCCGCCTTGGCGATCAGCTGGCGCGCGAGGTCGAGCCGATCCTCCTCCACCAGCGATGTGCCGGTCTCGAGCCCCATCGCACGGAAGAAGGTGCAGGCCATCGCGCCGCCCAGGAGCACGGCGTCGGTCTTGGGCAGGAGCGCCTCGATGAGGTCGATCTTGCCGCTGATCTTGGCTCCGCCCAGCACCGCCACGAACGGCCGCTTCGGCCGGTCGAGCGCCTCGCCGAGGTAGCGGAGCTCCTGCTCCATGAGGAAGCCGCTCACGGCGGGCTTGAGGAGCCGCGCCACGGCTTCGGTGCTCGCGTGGGCGCGGTGGGCCGAACCGAACGCGTCGTTCACGTAGAAATCGCCCAGCGCGGCGAACCGCTCGGCGAGCGCGCGGTCGTTCGTTTCCTCGCCGGGGTAGAACCGGGTATTCTCGCCCACGGCCACGCCGCCCCGCGGGAGCCGCCGGGTGGCCGTGATCGCGTCATCGGAGGTCGGGTCGGCCAGGAAGGTGACCGGCGCACCCAGCAGCGCCTCGAGCGCGCGCACCACCGGTTGCATCGAGTGCTTGGGGTCGGGACCGCCCTTGGGGCGGCCGAGGTGGGACAGGAGCACGACGCGCGCTCCCCGCTCGCGCAGGTACTTGATGGTGGGGAGCGCGGCCCGGATGCGGGTGTCGTCGGTCACCTTTCCGTCCTTGACCGGCGTGTTGAAATCCACCCGCACCAGCGCGCGCTTGCCTTCGATGGCGGCGGGGTCCAGCGATTGGAGCGTCCGCTTCACAACCGCTGGCCCACATAGCGCAGCAGGTCCACGCACCGCGCCGAGTAGCCCATCTCGTTGTCGTACCAGCTGGTGATGTTCACCAGCGTGCCGGCCACCACGTTGGTCGAAAGCGCGTCCACCGTGCTCGACTGGAGCGAGCCGATGTAGTCCACCGAGACCAGCGGCTCTTCGCTCACCGTCAGGATGCCCTTGAGCGGGCCGCTCCTGGCCGCCTCGCGGAACGCGGTGTTCACCTCGTCCGCCGAGGTGGCGCGCTCGACGGTGCACGAGAGCGCCACGACCGAGACATCCGGCGTCGGTACGCGGAGCGACACACCGTCGATCTTGCCCTTGACCTGCGGCAGCACGAGCGACGTGGCTTTGGCCGCCCCCGTCGTGGTCGGGATGATCGAGAGCGCCGCCGCGCGGGCGCGCCGGAGGTCCTTGTGCGGCAGGTCCAGGATCTGCTGGTCGTTGGTATAGGAGTGCACCGTGGTCATGAACCCGTTCAGGAAGCCGAACCGATCCAGGATCACCTTGACCACCGGCACGAGGCAGTTGGTGGTGCAGCTCGCGTTGGAGACGATGTGATGCTTCGCCGGATCGTAGGCGTCGTGGTTCACCCCGTACACGATCGTGATGTCTTCCTTCTTGGCCGGCGCCGAGATGATGACCTTCTTGGCCCCCCCCTGGAGATGCAGCGCCGCCTGATCCCGATCGGTGAACCGGCCGGTCGACTCGAGCACCACGTCCACCCCGAGCTCCTTCCAGGGCAGCTTGGCCGGGTCCTTCTCCGCCAGCACCCGCATGGCGTCGCCGCCCACGACGATGCTGTCCTTTTCCGCGGTGACGTCGGCCGGGAAGCGGCCATGCACCGAGTCGTATTTGAGCAGGTGGGCCAGCGTCCCGGTATCGGTGATGTCGTTGACCGCGACGAAGTCCAGCTCCTTGGCGCCCATCGCCTGAGCGGCGCGGACCACGTTGCGGCCGATCCGGCCGAAGCCGTTGATCCCTACGCGAATCGCCATCGTTTCTCCCTCGTGTGATTGCCTAGCCCAGCGACACCGGCGGCTCGGCCCGCGCGAAGGTCACCGCGTCGACCCGCGCGGCGCCGGCCGCATGGAGCGCGGCCGCCGCCGAGGCCAGCGTCGCCCCGGTGGTGAACACATCGTCCACCAGCACGCACGCGAGACCGGCGGCGGCGTGGGCCTGGAACGCACCCGCGACGTTGGCATGCCGGCCTTCAGGCGTGAGCGCGGTCTGGGTCGGCGTCTCCCGCCGCCGCGTGAGCAGCCCGGCCCGCATCGGGCGGCCCACCCGGGCCCCGAGCGCGACCGCGATGCGCTCGCTCTGATTGTACCCCCGCGTCCGGAGCCGTCGGACGCCGAGCGGGACCGGTATCAAGCATACCCGCCCGGTCAATGGCTCCAGGCTTCGCATCGCCTCGGCCAGCGCCTCGGCCATGCGCCACCATCCCTCGTACTTGAGGCAGTGGACCGCGTGCCGGGCCGTGCCCCGCAGCCAGACGGCCGATCGCACCCGCTCCAGGCCGGCGGGCCAGCCGGTGCACAGCCGACACTCGAGGTCGCCGAAGGCCGGCTGCCCGCAACGCCCGCACAGGGGACCAACGACCGGTTCCCACCGCGAACGGCACAGCTCGCAGACCAGCGCGTCGGCCTGACGCGCAGGGACGGGGGACTGGCACAGGAGACACGCCGGCGGCAGCAGCCAGCGCTCGATCCCGGCCAGTGTCTCAGCGAAGCCGCGCATCGAGCGCCGCGCGCATGACCTCGACCGGCGCGCGCGCGCCCGGAAACCAGCGCTCCAGGGCGGCGGCGCCCTGGGCCACGAGCATCGATCGGCCGTCGGCGGCGCGCAGTCCCGCGGCCCGCATCACCTGCACCCACGGCGTCTCGCCGCCGAGGTACACCATGTCGAGCGCGACCGCGGCGGCCATCGGCGGCCGGTCCAGCGGCAGCGGGTCGCCCGGGGCCAGGCCGAGCGGCGTGGTGTTGATCACCACCGTACAGCCGGCCGGCTCGGCGACCCGCACGCCCTGGCTCGCAGTCCACTCCTCGAACCGCCGCCGCCGATCGGCCGATCGCGAGGAGACCGACACCGCCACGCCGCGCTCCCGCGCGGCGCCGACCACGGCACGTGCGGCGCCCCCCGTCCCCAGCACGAGCCACGCGCCCGGCGGCGCTTCGAGCT
>DATEJD010000479.1:0-3069 GCA_035278325.1 Gemmatimonadales bacterium
CCTCCCCGTGGGGCTTCACCTCTCCCGTATCCATGGTTACCTGGACCGGGTCGGACCAGCTCGCGCCCTGATCGGTGGAGCGCGCGAAGTACAGGCGCCACCCCGACCCATCGTCGCCGACCCAGGTGAGCAGCAGGTCGCCGCTTTCCGGGTCCCGCGCGATCGACGGATCCGCCGAGGCCGACATCGGCCGCGCGGGCGAACCCGGCAGCGCCACCACCCGCACCGACTGGCCGCGGCAACCCAGCGCCGCGACCAAGCCGAGGGCGGCCATCGGTTTCAATGTGCCCAGTCTCAGTGTGCCCATTGGAGCCCCGCGTAGAACGAGCGGCCGTCGGCCGGCTCGAAGGAGCGACCCGTCGCGTTGTCCACCTGCACCGAGGCCGCGTAGCGCGTGTCGGTGAGGTTCTGTCCCGCGGCGAATGCCGTGAGACCAAGCCGAGCGACGGTGTATTCGGCGCGGAGCCCGAGCGTAGCCCACCCGTCGTTGGTCCGGGTGTTGCCGCTGTCGACGAAGTAGGCCGACGGCACCCACTCGAGCGAAGGCGTGAGGGCCACGCCCGACCGATGCTGCAGGCGCAGCTGGGCCTGAAGGTGATGGCGCGGCGCACCCGGGAGCTCGTTGCCCTGGTAGATCGAGTCTCGCACGAAGCGGTAGCGCGCGAAGGTATACGCGAGGCGCGCGACCCCGATCGGCAGCTCCGCCTCGAGCCCGGTCTCGAGGCCGTAGTGGCGGGTGCGCGGCGCGTTGCGATAGCTGGGCACGGTGAACGGAGCGCCCGGGAACGGCTGCACGTTCCGGTTGAGGATCTCGTTCCGGAGCTCGGCGTCATAGGCGGCCACATCCCAGCGCACGCCGCGGGCGCTACCCCGGATGCCGAGCTCCATCTGCCACGCATCCTGCGCCTCGAGTGCGATGAAACCCGGGACCGTGAGGCTGTTGAGCTCGAGCAGCAGCGGCGGCTCGTAGGACCGGCTCACGTTGGCGTAGACCTGGCCGGCTACGGCCGGCAGATCGTACAGCACGCCCACCTTGGGCAGCAGGGCATCGAACACCCGATGATCGCTCTGGTCGCCGTCGGCGAGGTAGAAGTCGCGGCTCTTCCGGATCGCGTGGTCCAGCCGCATCCCGACGACGCCCGTGAGCCGAGACGTGAGCGCGATCGAATTCTCCCCATACGCCGCCAGGCCCACGGCCTGATCCTTCTGATTCTTGCGCAGCTCGCCGTGCTGGCCGGCCAGGTTCTCGAACTGGCGGTTGTCCATGTCGAGCCAGGCGGGCTGCAGGCCGAGCGTGAGCCGGTTTCCGCGGCCCAGGAACGACGAGGAGTTCTCGTAGCGCAGCTCGGCGCCCCAGTCGCGGCTCTCCTGGTTGATCACCTGGAAGATGGGATGGTCGATCTTCCGGTACTGGCCGTAGGGGCTGATCTCCAGCCGCTGATGGGCGCCGAGCTGCGAGCGGAGCTGCACGCCCAGGTGGTGCAGGTCGTAGTTGCGCCCCCAGTGGCCGTCGACGTTCTCGGGGTCGGCCGTGGTCGGTCCGGCGCGAAGCTCGTCCTCCGAGAGGGCGCCGGGGAGCTGCTCGGAGACGCGAGCGAAGAAGTAGAACGCGCGGAGATCGGTGGAGGGGGAGAGCACGTACCCCAGGTGCGCGTTGGCACGGCTCCGCCCCTGCTGGGCCCATTCGCGATAGCCATCCAGGGTGGTCCGGGTGAGGCTCCCGTACCAATCCAGCTTCCCTGTCGTGCCACCCGAAGCGAGCTGAGACTTGAAGAACCCGAAGCTTCCGCCCTCGGCTACGACGCTCACCGACGGTGCGCTGTAGCCGGTGCGGGTCTCGAGGTTGACCGCGCCGCCAAGGGTCGAGCCGCCGAATCGGAGTGCGTTGCCGCCCTTGTAGACCTCGATGCTCTCGGTGGTCAGCAGCTCGAGCGACTCGAAGTCGGTGAACCCGTCGGCATTACGGTACGGCATCCCGTTCACCAGCAGGTTCACGCCGCGGGCGTGGTAGTTGTTGCGGAGGCCCGAGCCGCGAATCGAGAGCTGGCTTTCCTCCGCCGCGCCGAACCGCGGCTGGACGTACACGCCGGGCACGAGGCCCAGGGCGTCCTTGAGGTTGGCCTGGCGGGTCTGCCGAAGCTCGGCCGACTCGATCAGCGCCACGCTGCCGGGGACGCGATCGAGCTGACCCCGGCGCTCGTCCCGATCCTCGGGCGTGCCGATCACGGTGAGCTCGGCCAATTCGGTGGCAACCGGCCGGAGCCGGACGTCTACCACAGTGTCGGCGCTGGCCCGCACCTGGACGGCGAAGCGGAGCGGGGAGTATCCCACCGCCTTGGCCACCAGGCGCTGGCGCCCGGCAGGAGTCTCGAGGTGAAACCGGCCCTCGGCGTCGGTCTGGAGATTGACGGCGCTGCCCTCGAGCGACACCAGCGCGCTCGGCAGCACCGAATCGGTCAGCGACGACCTGACCACTCCGGTGATCGTGCCTGTGGCCTGAGCGGAGGCCGAACCCGCGGCCGTGAGGCCGCCGAGCAGACACAGCGCGGCGCGCGTGGCGCGCCGGAGCGATGTACCCATTGGAAGTCCTGGTCTTTGAGTTCCACGACGCCCGGAACACGGATGCGCGTCATCCGTGGCGGAGCCGTGTCAGCTGCGCGAAGACTCAGGACCTGACTGGAGGAGCGGTGGCTGGGGGGTGGAGGTCGGGATGACGCCCGGTTGCGAGGAAGTGCAGCACGGCAGGGCGCGCCTGCGCCAGGCGGTATGCCGGGATGGGCGCGGCCACGGTAACCGCACTCGGGGCCGCAACCGCCGGTGTGGCGTGGCAGGAGCCGATGCAGTGGCACCGCGACTCGTGCTCCGGCGCCCCCGAGCTCTCGTGATGTCCGTCGGACTGATGGTGATGCGCCGCGCCCGAGCTGGGACAGGGGTGAAACGTCTGCACCGCCCACCCTCCGAGACCGGGGGTGAGGAGCAGCAGGAGCAGCGCCATCAGGCGTCCACGTTGGACGGACGATCGCATGGCCCTAAGCTACGTGAGTGGGGGCTCCCGGCAAAGGACCGCCC
>DATEJD010000480.1:0-3595 GCA_035278325.1 Gemmatimonadales bacterium
CCCCGGGGGAGGCTGGCCAAGCCCCGCCAACCGAAGGTCGGCGGCGCTGCCGCCAACCCCTAGCCTCCCCCGGGGCCGCTCGCCCGCTCGCACCTCCGCCATCGGGACAAGTCGGCGACGCGCTTCGGCGCCTCCTTGGCGTGATACGATCATCCACGACCGCTGCTGGAGGCGCCAGGGCCTGCTCTGGTGCCTGCATGTACTGCCTTACACATTGTGGGTTCACCTCTTCCCTCCGCACTTTCCGCTCGAGGCGTTCCGTCATGGCCGCCAGCATGCCTGCACCGCTCGTCCGTCGCCGGCACCACCGGTTCTACAGCGGCATGTCGCTCCTGATCGCCGCGATCGTCTTTGCCGGCTTTTACCGCACCTTTTATCTCTCGCCCTGGCTGCACGGTCCGGTGCTGTCGCCGCTGCGGATAGTGCACGGTGTGGCCTTCTCCGCCTGGATTCTGCTGTTCGTGGCTCAGACGACGTTGGTGGCCGCCGGGCGGACTGATATTCATCGCCGGCTTGGCGTGGCGGGCGCGGTGCTCGCGGCGGGGATGGTCGTATTGGGCACCGTTCTGGCCATAGGGAATGCGCGCGAGGGGCGGGCGCCGCCGGGCGTCCCACCTCTTGTCTTTCTCATCATCCCGCTCTTCGACATGGTGGTCTTCGCACCCCTGGTTGCCGCGGCGGTGTGGTACCGGCGGCGGCCCGAGACGCACAAGCGCCTCATGCTGCTGGCGACGCTCAGCCTGCTCGCGGCGGCCGTCGCGCGGCTCCCGACGTCACTCGCGGCGGCGGGGCCGCTGTTCTACTTCGGGGTGGTGGATCTCCTGATCCTGACGGGCGCCCTGTACGATCTCGTCACCCGAGGTAAGGTGCACCCGGTGTATGTCTGGGGTGGCCTCGCGATCGTGGCCTCGCAGGTCATCCGGCTCGCGCTCAGCGGAACGAGCGCGTGGCTGACCGTGGCGACGTGGCTGACCTCGGGGTGACTCCTCGGACCGCTGCCGTGTCAGGTTCCAGGCCGGCTTTCCGATCTCCTGATGTATGGGATCCTACCCCTGCCAGGAGGTCGCCGTGTCGCCGTCTTGCCGTCCTGCCCGAACCCGGCCCGAATGCCGCCCGCTCCTCGCTCACGCGCTGGTATCCGCGGCCGTGCTCCTGGGCGCGGGCTGTGATCGAGAGACGCCGGCAGAGCCGGAGCTCAGGTCCACGAGCTCCGCCCCGCTCGCCGTCACGCCGGCCTCGCTCGCGTTCACCATTCCGCCGACGAGCACCGGCACCCTCACCGCGAGCGTGCAGTTCACCGGGCTCATCACCGCCAGCACGTCGAACGCGAGCTGTGCCACCGTCAGCCCGCTCAGCGCCCCGGCGACGAAGCCGCCGCGCAGCTCGCAGTATGTCGCCACGTTCACCGTCACCCCGGCGGGCGGCGGCTCGTGCGCCATCACGATTCGCGACAAGCAGGGGCGTCAGGTTCAGGTGCCCGTGACGGTGTCCGTGGACCCGATCGCCCGCATCGTCTTCGTCTCGGCGACCGACGACCCCGCCAACGAGATCTACACGATCGGGACCGGCGCGACGCCGATCCGCCTCACCAACAGCAGCAACGTGGACGGCCATCCGGACCTGTCGTACGACCGGACCAAGATCGCGTTCATCTCCCTCAGGGATGACCCACACGGCGAGATCTACGTAATGGACGCCGACGGGAGCAACGTCCAGCGCCTCACCGACAATGACCTGGCCGAGGAATTTCCCATCTTCTCTCCCGACGGGGGCTCGATCGCGTTCGGCTCGAGAGGCGCGGACGGCGACGAGGAGGTGTGGATCATGAACTCGGACGGGTCAAGCCCGCGTCGTCTGACCGTGGATCCGGACCATACCGACACGCCCACCGGGTTTTCGCCCGACGGCTCGAAGCTGCTGGTCACCACCGACAACTCGACGGATGGGTTCCAGATCATCACCATCGACGCCGCCGACGGCGCCAATCCGACGCTGCTGACCGCCGGATCGGTGGCCCGGTACTCACCGGACGGCTCCCAGATTGTGTTCGCGAGGGACCACGACATCTACATCGCCGATGCGGACGGCTCGGACGCCACGCCGCTCACGAGCGACGGGGACTTCAACTTCTACCCCGTCTTCTCTCCGGCGGGCGATCGCATCGTGTTCGTGAGTGGGTTCAACTCACACCTGTACACTATGAACACGGATGGGTCCGGGCGGACCCAGATCACCAGCGGCAGGTTCGACGATCATCCGGATTGGAAGTAGGGGCGTGCCGGCGGAGCAGGCGCGATGGAAGGCGTGGATGCCGACTTCGATCATCGGGCCGCCAGGACGGACCGATCGAGCAGCTTGCCTCGCACGATGACCACGTCGATCGCGTCGTAGGCCTCGACCGTTTCCAGCGGATTGGCTCGGAGCAGCAGGAGGTTGGCCATCTTGCCGGGCTCGATGGTCCCATACAGGCTGTCCAGGTGGAAGGCCCTGGCCGCGGCGAGGGTGGCGCTCGCCAGCAGCCGGGGCAGCGGGATTCCTGCCGCGGCGAGTCGCTCGAGCTCCAGGAAGCCGTTCAGCCCCGGCGGATTCCCGTAGGTCGGACCCGACGGGGTATCACTGCCGAAGACGAGCCGGCCGCCGTGAGCCGCCAGGTAGCGGGTGGCCAAGGCCCCGTGGTCGGCCACATGGCCGATCAGCTCGCGAATCCTCGCGTCGCCGGCGTTACCGAAGCCGCGCCGCATCTCGACCGCGTACGCCTGCCCGGCGGGTGTTCGGTACCAGGCGATGAGCGATCGCGGGAGCACCCGGGCCAGGCGCGGGTCGTCGAGGAACGCGGGATCGAACATCGCGCCCAGCCCATCCATCACCCGGAGCGTCGGCATGAACCCGATCCGGCGCGCCGCGACCGTGTCGAGCAGCGCGCGGATCGGCGCCGGCATGCCCGAACGCATGCCCCCTTCGCTGCGCTCAGGGTGACTCCGTTCCACGCCCGCGCTGGTCTGCTCGAGCTCGTCCCAATTCCACATCCCGTGGGCGATGATGTCGACCTGCGCCCGGGTCGCGAACCGCCAGGCCGCGAGGGAGTTGGCGTGGAGCAGCACGGGCAGGCCACGCGCATGGCTCTCACGAACCACGTCCTGGATCATCGCGAGCGTCGGCGTCGGCAGGTTCCTCGCGGGGCCGAATCCGCGCTCCTCGAAGGTCTTGACGCAGATCCCGCCGTCGGCCGCGACCCGGGCCACCGTCGCCTTCGGGGTGTGATCGGCGGGTCGAAACCGCCCGGGAATCGAATCCTGCCGGCGCGGATCCCAGAGGAAGTTGGGGAAGACGTCCCAGCGTACCTCCTTCGGGAGCATCGCCATCGGATAGCCGTTGGCCAGCGCGAGCGCGGGACCGCAGTCGTAGGTGTCCGGGTGAAGGTGCGCCGCCTTGAACCGATCGAGGAAGGCCCGATCGAACACGGCCAGGTCGACGACCGTGGTGAACCCCGAGTAGAGGTAGCTCCGCGGCAACTGCTCGGCGTAGGCGGCCGCAAGCGGCTGGAGCTCCGGTGGGACCGGGATGGGCATTCCGGCGGTCATCGCGAGATGGGTGT
>DATEJD010000481.1:0-16846 GCA_035278325.1 Gemmatimonadales bacterium
CACCGCGGGCGTGGCGCCGGGGATCAAACTGCCGAAGATCAAGCTGTAGCGCGACTGGTCTCTCCGTCCGCTTCTTGACCGCACCCCAATCCGCCCCACATTAAACCAGTCGATCCCTCCACGATCGCGGAGTTCCGATGCGCATCGGCGTTCCCAAGGAAACCGCCCCGGGCGAGCGGCGCGTCGCCTTAGTGCCCGAGTCGGGCAAGAAGCTCAAGCAGGCCGGCTACGACATCGCGGTCGAGGCCGGCGCCGGCGCGGCGGCGGGCTATCCCGACGCCGCCTACCGCGAGGCCGGCATCGCGCTCGAGCCCGATCCGGCGGCCCTGCTCGGCTCGGCCGACGTGGTGCTCAAGGTGGGCCCCCCGGCCCTCGATGGCGGACGGGACGAAGTGGCCTGGATGCGTCCGGACGCCATCTATCTCGGCTCCCTCATGCCGCTCCGGAACCTGCGTGCGGTGCGGGCCCTGGCCGCGCGTCCCGCCACCGCGTTCGCCACCGACGCCATCCCGCGGACCACGCGGGCCCAGAGCATGGACACCCTGTCGTCCATGGCCAACATCGGGGGCTACAAGGGCGTCCTGCTCGCGGCCGCCGAGCTCAACAAGTACTTCCCCATGTTCATGACCGCCGCCGGCATGGTGCCGCCGGCCAAGGTGTTCGTGATCGGCGCGGGCGTGGCAGGGCTTCAGGCCATCGCGACCGCCAAGCGGCTGGGCGCCAACGTCACGGCCACCGACGTCCGCCCGGAGGTCAAGGAACAGATCGAGAGCGTGGGCGGGAAGTACGTCGGAATCGAGCTCAGGGAGAGCGCCGCTGCGGGCGGCGGCTACGCGAAGGAGCTGAGCGAGGAGGACAAGGCACGCCAGCGCGAGATCCTCGCGGCCCAGGTGGCCCAGTCGGACGTGGTGGTCACCACGGCGCTGATCGGCGGCGTGTTCGCGCCCAAGCTCATCACGGCCGACATGGTGCGCTCGATGCGCCCGGGCGCGATCATCGTGGATTTGGGTGCCGATGGCGGTGGCAACGTCGAGGTGTCGCGGCCGGGTGAGACCATCAAGGTGGGCGAGGTCACGGTGATGGCGCCACTCAACGTGCCGGCGTCGATGCCGCTCCACGCGAGCCTCCTGTTCTCCCGCAATCTCACGTCCTTCCTGCAGGCGTTCACCAAGGACGGCGCGTTTCAGCTCGATCTCAATGACGACATCCAGCAGGGCGCCCTGATCACGCACGCGGGCGAGGTCCGCCACGCGCGCACCCGTGAGGCGCTCGCCAAGGAGGGGATGTGATCCTGCTGCAAGAGGGAGGGACGCCCCCGGCGGGCGATTTCTGGAGCCAGCTGTTCGTCTTCGTGCTGGCGTCGTTCATCGGCCTGGGCGTGATCCGCCGCGTGTCGCGCCTGCTCCATACGCCTCTCATGTCGATCACCAACGCCATCTCGGCTATCGCGGTGGTGGGCTCGATCATCGTTACCGGCGCCGACTACCCTCAGCCCATCCGGATCCTGGGCGCCATCGCCCTGTTCGCCTCCATGACCAACATCGTGAGCGGCTTTCTGATCACCGATCGGATGCTCAAGATGTTCAAGACCGAGACCAGGCCGGCCGAAGGCGGCGGGGCCACGGGTGGAGGCGGGGGCTCCCATCCATGACGCACGGCCTGGTGCAACTCGCTTACATCGTCGCGACAGCGCTGTTCGTCTTCGCGCTGCACTGGATGAATACGCCCGCCACCGCGCGCCGGGGCGTGTTCGCGGGCGTGGCCGGCATGACCATCGCAGTACTCGCCACCTGGGCCGAGCCCGAGGTGATCCATCATGGATGGATCCTGGTGGCGCTGGCCGCGGGCGTGCTGGTAGGCGTTCCGCTCTCCCGAGTGCCGCTCACCGCCGTGCCGCAGCGGACCGCCCTTTCCCACGCGTTCGGCGGCCTCGCGGCCGGGCTGGTCGGCACGGCGAAGTACTATCTGTGGCTGGGCGAAGGTCCGGAGAACCTCACGCCGTTCCGGATGGTCGCGATCATCGTCGAGATCATTCTCGGCTATCTCACCTTTACCGGCAGTCTGATGGCGGCAGGCAAGCTGCAGGAGGTGAAGTTCATTCCGCAGCGGCCGGTTACGTATCCGCTGCAGAACGTCACCAATCTGCTCCTGCTGGCGGTGGCCGCGGCCACGGGCGTGGCGCTGGTGCTCAACCCTACGGCCTCGTGGGCGGCGTTCGTGTTCCCGGTCATCATCGCGCTCGCGCTCGCGTTCGGCGTGCTGCTGATCATCCCGATCGGCGGCGCCGATATGCCGACGGTGATCGCGATCCTCAACGCGTACGCCGGCCTTTCGGCGGTCGCCATGGGCTTCGTGCTAGATAACAAGCTCCTCATCACGGCCGGCGCGCTCGACGGCTCGAGCGGCCTCATCCTTGCCATCATCATGTGCAAGGCCATGAACCGGTCGTTCACCAATGTGCTGTTCGGCGCCTTCGGGCAGGTACAGCAGGTCAAGGCGGGGAGTGAGGAGAAGGTCTACAAGGCGGAGAGCATCGAAGGCGCGGGCCAGGTGCTCGAGCAGGCCAACCTGGTCGTGGTGATCCCCGGGTACGGCATGGCGGTGGCTCAGGCCCAGCACAAGGTCCGGGAGCTGTACGACCAGCTCAAGAAGCGCGGGATCGCCGTCAAGTTCGCGATTCATCCGGTGGCCGGTCGGATGCCCGGTCACATGAACGTGCTCCTGGCCGAGGCGGACATCCCGTACACCGACCTGGTCGAGATGGACGAGATCAACCCCGACATGCCGCAGGCGGACGTGGCGCTGGTCGTCGGCGCCAACGATGTGGTAAACCCGGCGGCCCGGACGGAGAAGAGCAGCCCGATCTACGGCATGCCGATCATCGACGCCGACAAGGCGCGCACGGTGTTTGCTATCAAACGGAGCAAGAACCCCGGCTTTGCCGGGATCGACAACGAGCTGTACTTCTCGGACAAGACCTGGATGCTGTTCGGGGACGCCAAAAGCGTGATCGGCGAGCTGGTGAAGCAGCTCTCGGGCGGCAGTGGTCTGCACTGAGGGCGCTTCGAGGTTCCGAGCATGGAGGCACGTGGAAGTAGCGAAGTAGACTACGTTTGACCCTTTCAGACCATCCTGGGCTCCCCGCCTTACCGGACCGCCGCCTGAGCGGCCCGCGTCTTCGCTTGTGCAACTCCGCCCGCTCCCACCCGTTGCGTCGACGCAACTATGCTTCCTGTCAGGTTTTAGCCTAAGGTGTTGATTTTAGGCATCTTAGGCGATATATTGGCCCGTCTTAAATCCAGTCGGTTCCAGTTTCCTTGCTGACATACCGTGCGGGGACGGGAGTCCTGAGGAGGCCAACAGCGTGACGATGAAGGCACGTGGCAAGCGTCGCCCGGTGCGACCGGCGCAGATCGCTCGTGCAATCGATGAGGGCCGCGAGAGCCTGGACCTGTATCTCGATGAGATCAGCCGGGTCCCCCTCCTCAATCGCGAGGAGGAGATGGAGCTCGCGCGGAAGGCGTTCAAGGGCAATGTGATGGCCCAGGAGAAACTGGCCCGCCATAATGTCCGCTTTGTCGTGTCGGTGGCCAAGAAGTTCCAGAACCGCGGGGTGCCGCTGGTCGACCTCATCGGCGAGGGCAACCTGGGGCTCATGACGGCCGCCCGGAAGTTCGACCCCGATCGGGGCGTCAAGTTCATCTCCTACGCCGTGTGGTGGATCCGCCAGGCCGTCCAGGCCGCCATCGCCCGTCACGGGCGTCCGGTGCGGGTGCCGCTCAACCGCACGGCCGACTTGAGCCGCCTGGGTCGCACCACCACGCTGCTCAAGGACAAGCTGGGCCGCATGCCCACCACCGAGGAGCTGGCCCGCGCCACCGGCCTCACGGTCGAGGCGGTCCGCTCGCTCAGCGCCCTCAACTCGGAGGCCGTCCGCCTCGACCACCCGACCCGAGACGGGGAGGGCAACGAGCGGATCGAGCGGTTCACCAGCGGGGAGCAGGAAAGCACCGACATGAGCACCATGGCCAACAGCCAGACCCGCGACATCGAGGCGGCGCTCGCCGCGCTGCCGCCGCGGGACGCCAAGGTGCTGCGCCTCTACTTCGGCCTCGACGACGGCAACAGCCGCACCCTCGAGGAGATCGGCCGGATGATGGGCGTCACCCGCGAGCGCATTCGTCAGCTCCGGGACCGGGCGCTGCTCCGCCTGCGGGAAGGCGAGACGGGGGACAGGTTGCGGGATCTCGTCGCGTAAGTCGACGGTCGGACGGTCGGACGGTCAGGCGGTCGGACGGTCAGACGGTCGGTAAATGAAGAGCCCCGGGAGATTCCCGGGGCTCTTGCTTTCTGTCTCGCCGACCCAATTTCGGTCTTACCGTCTTACCGTCTTACCGTCACGCCAGGAACTGGCGTAACACCCGCTGCAGAATACCGCCGTGCCGGTAGTACTCGAGCTCCACGGCCGAGTTGAGCCGGACTACCGCCGGGAACACCGTCTCCTTCCCCTTCTCGTCGCGCGCCGTGACGGTCACCGTGCCGCCGGGGGTCAGCCCCTTGGCGATGCCCGTGATGCTGAACGTCTCGGTCCCCGTGAGGCCCAGCGTCTTTCGATCGGTCCCCGGCTGGTACGCCAGCGGCAGCACCCCCATCCCCACCAGGTTGCTCCGGTGGATGCGCTCGTAGCTCTCGGCGATGATCGCCCTGACGCCCAGCAGCGCCGGACCCTTGGCGGCCCAGTCTCGGCTCGAGCCGGTGCCGTACTCCTTGCCGGTCAAGATCACGAGGGGCGTGCCGGCCTGCTGGTACCGCATGGCCGCATCGTAGATCGAGATCACTTCGCCGGTGGGGAAGTGGAGGGTCCAGTTGCCCTCCTTGCCCGGCACCAGCGCGTTGGCGATGCGCACGTTCCCGAAGGTGCCGCGCATCATCACTTCGTGGTTGCCCCGGCGCGAGCCGAAGGTGTTCCAGTCCACCTGCTCGACGCCGTGGTCCCGGAGGTACCGCGCAGCGGGCCCGTTCTTTGGGATCGAGCCCGCGGGGCTGATGTGATCCGTCGTCACCGAGTCGCCCAGCACGGCCAGGACCCGCGCGTTGCTGATGTCCTGGAGCGGCCCAGGCTCCGGCGGGAGGTTGGTGAAGAACGGCGGCTCCTGGACATAAGTCGAGGCCGGATCCCAGGCGTAGCGGCTGCCCTCCGGCACCTGCAGCGCCCGCCAGGTCTCGTCCCCATCGAACACCGCTCCGTACCGCTTGGCGAAGAGCTCGGGCTTGAGCGAATTCGCCATGGCTTCCTTGATCTCGGCCGGCGTGGGCCAGATGTCGCGCAGGAACACCGGGCGCCCGTCCTTCCCGGCGCCTAACGGCTCACGGGTGAGGTCGATGTCCACCCGGCCGGCCAGCGCGAAGGCCACCACCAGCATGGGCGACGCCAGATAGTTGGCCCGGACCTGCGGATGCACCCGCGCCTCGAAGTTCCGGTTGCCGCTCAAGACGGCGGCCGTCACCAGCGAGTGCTCGTCGATCAGCCCGGCGATCACATCTGGGAGCGGCCCGCTGTTGCCGATGCAGGTGGTGCAGCCGTACCCGACGGTCTGGAACCGGAGCTGGTCGAGATAGCGCTGAAGGCCCGAGCCCTCGAGGTAGTCCGTCACCACTCGTGATCCCGGCGCCAGACTGGTCTTGACCCACGGCCTGGTCGTGAGACCGCGCTCCACGGCCTTCTTGGCCACCAGCCCCGCCCCGATCATCACCGAGGGGTTCGACGTGTTGGTGCAGCTGGTGATCGCGGCGATGACGACGCAGCCGTCGTGCAGCGTGATCTCCGCCCCGTCGAGCTGCCCCCGAACGATGGGGGGGGCATCGGGATCCGCCGCCGCCACGGCGGCCGTGGTCTCCTCCGCACCGTGCTCGCCGATGGTGACGTTCGCACCGCCCTCACCCATCCAGCGCGAGTAAGCGCTTTGCGCGAGCTCCTTCCGCTCCGCCGGCGTGTTGGCGCTCATGAGGCTCGGCAGATTGACGATGAAGTTCCGCTTGAGTTGTGGGAGCGGCACCAGGTCCTGGGGCCGCTTGGGCCCGGCCAGGCTCGGCGTGATGCTGCCGAGGTCGAGCTCGAGCGTCGAAGTGAACTCGGGGTCGGGCGTGCCGTCGGTGCGGAACAGCCCCTGTTCCTTGGTGTAGCGCTCCACCCGCCGGCACACCGCGGCGTCCCGCCCGGTGCGCTCCAGATAGCGCACCGTCTCGGCGTCCACCGGGAAGAACCCCATCGTCGCACCGTACTCGGGCGCCATGTTCGCGATCGTGGCCCGATCGGCCAGCCCCAGCGCGCTGAGACCGGGGCCGTAGAACTCGACGAACTTGTCCACCACGCCCTTCTTCCGGAGCATCTGGGTCACCGTGAGCACCAGGTCGGTGGCCGTGGTGCCGAGCGGCAGCTCGCCCACGAGCTTCATGCCGATGACCTCCGGGAGCAGCATAAAGTAGGGCTGTCCCAGCATCACCGCCTCGGCCTCGATGCCGCCCACGCCCCAGCCCAACACGCCGAGGCCGTTGATCATGGTGGTGTGGGAGTCGGTGCCGACCAGTGTGTCGGGATATGCCGTGAGCTCCCCGAACTGCGGCCGGAGCTGCACCACCGGCGCGAGGTACTCGAGGTTCACCTGGTGCACGATGCCCGTGCCCGGCGGCACCACCCTGAAGTTGTCGAACGCGCGCTGAGCGAACTTGAGCAGCTGATAGCGCTCCCGGTTGCGGTCGAACTCGAGCTCGACGTTCAGCCGGAGGGAGCGCTCGGAGCCGTAAGAGTCGACCTGAACCGAATGGTCGATCACCAGGTCGCAGGGGACCACCGGATTGATCCGGTCGGGGTCGCCCTTCATCCGACTCATCGCGTCGCGCATCGCGGCCAGGTCCACGACGCAGGGGACGCCGGTGAAGTCCTGCAGCACCACGCGCGCCGGCATGAACGGCACCTCGCTCCGGCTGGCCGCGGTGGGGGCCCAGCCGGCCAGGTCGCGCACGTGCGACTCGGTGACGAATCCCCGACCGGCGTGCCGCAACGCGTTCTCGAGCAGCACCCGGATGGAGAAGGGCAGGCGATCGAGCCTGGTCAGCCCCTGGCGGTCGAGCTCGGAGAGCCGGTAGACGGTCGCGGTCTCGTCGCCCAGGCGGACGGTGGCGCGCGCGCCGAAGAGGTTGGTGGCGTCGGTCGGCATGGGTCCGTGAGGTTGTAGTCAAGGCGCAATATACTACCCATTCATGACGCGGTCCTCGACGCGGTCCTCGAAGCCATTCCGTGACGCGGTCCTCGAAGGAGTACGGATGCCGACACCGATGCCTTACGCTATCACCCGGCGCGACGATGGCCTGCTCATCGAATGGGACCGGGGCGGCCACGAGTGGCTCTACCCTGCCCGCGAGCTGCGCCTGGCCTGCGGCTGCGCGATGTGCATGGACGAAATGACCGGGCGACCGCTGCTCGAAGCCGGCTCGGTCCCCGCCGACGTACGGCCCCTTTCGGTCGAGCTGGTCGGCACCTACGGGCTCCGCGTGCACTGGAGCGACGGGCACAGCACCGGGATTTACACCTTCCAGCGGCTCCTGGCCTCGTGCCGCTGCCCTCGCTGCCGGCCGGAATCTTCCGCACCGGAACGGCCCTGACTTCGCGGGCCCGTCCGCCAGGCGTCGGTCGGGTGACCGCCGACACATCCCGCCCCATGGCCACTCCCCACTCTGCAGGATGAAAGGCCGAACTCCGATCGAGGGGGGACGACATGGACGCGGAGCGACATTCGACCGTGGTGGAGGGCGTGGTGACGGGGGTGATCGGCGCGGTCATCGTGGCGATCTGGTACTTCATCGTGGACATGGCGGGTGGGCAGCCGCTGCACACTCCCAATGTGCTGGGCAAGATCTTCCTTCGGGGTGAGCTGGCCCCGTCTGCGAGCCGGATCGTGCCGCAAGCGGTGCTGGGCTACACCGTCATCCACTTCATCCTCTTCGCCGTGGTGGGCGTGGGCCTGACCCTGCTGGTCCACCTGGCCGTGCGGAACACGTCGCTGCGCATGGGCGTGTGGCTCGGCTTTCTGATCGCATTTGGCCTGTTCGCCGGTCTTACCTACATGCTGGCCACGGCGTCGGGAGAGCGCTTTTCGCCCTGGTCGGTGATCAGCGGCAGCGTGCTCGGTGTACTGGGCATGGCCGGGTACCTGTGGCGCCGCCATCCCCGTCTCGGGCGGTCGTTCCAGGAGGCCCCGCTCGGCTCGGAGGTCCCGCCGCCGCCTCACCCACCCGAGCGCCCGCGCGCGGCCTGACACGGCCGGGGTGTGCTGGAATTGGCGCGAGGCCTCGCTCGCTCGTCCGACCCTTGCGTCCCGACCCCGGATGACCCACTGTGAAGTTACGCCTTTACGAGGCGGCGCCCGCGGTGACGGGCCCGCGGGGCGCGGGACCGGGATGCCGGTCTGGCGGTCAACCTGCCCGGGCTTGAGGTTCGCATGCCGGATAGCCGTCATTCGGTCATCGGCGAGGGCACCGACGTTGGCCTGATCGGCGGGATCGCGGTCGCCGTGTGGTTTCTGATCCTGGATACCATCGCCGGTCATCCCTTCCAGACGCCCAGCCTGCTGGGCCAGATGGTCATCCTTGGCGACAGAACACCCGATCCGCAGGTCGCCTTCGGGGCCATCCTGCTCTACACGGCGTTCCACTTCATCGTGTTCGCCCTGATCGGGATTGGACTGGTTGCCCTGGTCCACTGGGGCGTGAACAATCCGGTGGTGCGGTACGCCCTGTTGCCGGTCTTCCTGGTATTCGAGGTGCTGTTCTACGGCTTCCTGATGATCCTATCCGAGCGGACCGACGAGCTGTTTCCCTTCTGGGCCGTCGTCTCGGCGAACACGCTCGCTGCGGTGAGCATGGCGTACTACCTCTGGCGCCGTCACCCGGCGTTCCGCGATTCGATTCGGGACACGCCGCTCGGCGACGCTCCGCTGCACTGACGCCCGAACCGCGGGGAGGGCGGCATCGGCTCCGCCTTCTCCGCCTCCCCTGACGGGTATAGCTTCCTGCCTCACCCTCTAGGCCGGGGTCTGTGCGTTTCCGTTCGCTGCTCTTCCTGCTCGCGCCCCTCCCGCTCGCCATCACCGCCTTGCCCGTTTCGGCCCAGCTCGAGCCGCCCTCGACCGGCGGGGTGGTGACGTTGGAGCACGAGCTCAAGATGCTGGGACACGACAAGCGGGTCCTGGTGATCGGCGCGCACCCCGACGACGAGGACACCGAGCTCCTCACGGTGCTGGTCCGGGGCATGGGGGCGGAGGCGGCGTATCTCTCGCTCAACCGCGGCGAAGGCGGGCAGAATCTCATCGGGCCGGAGCTGGGCGAGGCCCTCGGTCTGGTTCGGACCGAGGAGCTGCTGGCCGCGCGCCGGCTCGATGGCGCCCACCAGTTCTTCACCCGCGCCTACGACTTCGGCTACTCCAAGACGCTGGATGAGACCTGGCAGCACTGGCCCCGGGACACGATCCTCAAGGACGTGGTCCGCATCGTCCGGCGGTTCCGTCCGCAGATCATCGTGTCGGTGTTCAGCGGCACGCCCAAGGACGGCCACGGGCAGCACCAGGCGGCCGGATGGGCCGCCAGGGAGGCCTTCCGGGCCTCGGGCGACAGCACCCGCTTTCCGGAGCTGGCCCGGGAGGAGGGACTGGCCCCATGGTCGGCCAGCAAGCTCTATCGAAGCACCCGGTTCGACACGGCCGCGACGACCCTCGCGCTCGAGGGAGGGGAGGTGGATCGCGCGGTGGGCCTCTCCTACCACCAGATCGCCATGGCGGGGCGGAGCCTTCACCGCTCCCAGGACATGGGGCGGTTGCAGAGCCTCGGTCCGTCACGGGTGCCGCTGGCCCTGCTCGAGGACCGCACTGCTGACGGCGCCGACCTCTTCGCCGGCATCGACACCACGCTCGCCGGCGCGGGGGCGGTTCCCGAGCGGCCGGGCGCCGATGTCGACAGCCTGGTCGCGCTGCGCCGGCGCTGGGCCCGCTCCTCCGTTGCGCCCGCGGAGCTGGGGCACCTCGATCGGGCGATTTTCGCCGCATCGGGCGTGGTATGCGATGCGAGAAGCGATGACGACCGGGTGGTTCCGGGCCAGCGGCTCGAGATCGTGCTCGAGTGCTGGAACAGCGGTCCGAAGCCGCACAGCATGGACGTGTCGCTCCTCCCGGCGCGTGCCATCGAGGCCGACACCGGCGCGGCCACGCTGCGCCTGGCGCCGGGCGCCATCCTGAGCCGCCGGCTCACCGCGGCGGTGCGGGCCGGCGCCCCACCGACCGCTCCCTACTTCCGCCTCCCGGGCGGCGACACGGCCCTCTACGACTGGAGTGGTGCCCCGCCGGCTGTTCGCGGGGAACCCTTCGGGCCGCCCGAGCTGAGCGCCCGGTTCGTGCTGGACAGCGGTGCCGTGCTCGAGCGCGAGGTGAGCCGACGGGTCAACGATCAGGCCCGGGGTGAGATCCGCCGGCCGCTCGCCGTGGTGCCGCGGGTGGATGTGGCGCTGGACCCGGCGACCGTTGTGTGGCCCGCCGCCGATCGCGCGCCGAGGCGGTTCACGGTCTCGTTGACCCACGGGGCCCGCGACACGACCTCGGGGACGCTCACCCTGGAGCTCCCGGCGGGGTGGCCCAGGGTCGCGCCGCAGGAGTTCGTGCTGCATCAGGAGGATGAGCGGGAAAGCTTCGCCTTCGAGGTTCGGCCGCCGGCAACACCGATCCAGGGAACGGTCGTCCTGCGAGCGATCGCGACCGACGACAAGGGTCACCGCTACGCCAGCGGGCTGGTGACGGTGGACTACCCGCACATCCGGCCCCGCTCGCTCGTGACGCCGGCGGCGGCGACCGTACGGATGGCATCGCTGCGATTGCCGCCGCTGGCCCGACTGGGATACATCCGGGGCGCCGCGGACCGGGTGCCCGAGGCACTGGCCGAAGTCGGTCTGCCGGTGACCGTCATCGACGGTCCGGCCCTCGAGCGGGGTGATCTCTCCCGGTTCTCCGCCATCGTCGTGGGCCCGCGCGCCTACGAGACCGACTCCGCCCTGGTCGAAGCCAATGGCCGTCTGCTGGCGTACGCCCGGCGCGGCGGGCTGGTCATCGTGCAGTACCAGCAGCAACCGTTCTTCGAGGGCGGGTTTGCGCCCTATCCCATGACCCTGGGAGGGCCGTCGCTCATACCGGGCGGCTCGCCGGTGGCGCACGATCGGGTCACCGACGAGAACGCGCCCATGCGTCCGCTCGTGCCTACCGATCCGGTCTTCACCACGCCGAACCGGATCACCAATGACGACTGGCGGGGCTGGGTGCAGGAGCGGGGGCTCTACTTCGCGCGGAGCTGGGACCAGGCGTATCGCCCGCTGCTCGAGACCCACGATCCGGGGGACGCCCCCCTCGAGGGTGGCCTTCTGGTCGCCCGGGTGGGCCAGGGGCACTACGTGTACACCGGCCTCAGCTTTTTCCGCCAGCTTCCTGCCGGCGTACCGGGAGCGTTTCGGCTGTTCGCGAACCTGCTTGCGGTCAAGTGAGGGCGGAAAGGCTGAAGGACGGCAGGACGGAAGGCGGGCGTGTCGGTCCGGCGCCCCGTCCGGAGCGAGCGGTCGGCGCGTCGCGCGGCCGTGGCCACATGCGGCTAGCCCGTCTTTCCGTCCTTCCGTCTTTCCGTCTTTCCGTCCTCTGCCTGATTGCCGCCTGCCACCCCGACCCTCGCACCCCCGTCGTCATCTACTCCCCGCACGGTCGCGATCAGCTCACCCTGCTGGAGCATGCGTTCGAGCGCGAGCATCCTGACATCGACGTGCGCTGGCTCGATATGGGATCGCAGGAGATCCTCGACCGGCTCCGCTTCGAGCGGGTGAACCCACAGGCCGACGTGTGGTTCGGCGGACCCACGACCATCTTCGACCGGGGTGTAGCCGATTCGCTGCTCACGCCGTACCGTCCGGCGTGGGCCGGCGAGGTGGGGCCGCGCGGCGTGGGGCCGGGCGATCTCTACTATCCTGCCTACCGCACCCCGGCAGTGATCGTCTTCAATCGCCGGCTGGTGCCGCGTGACCAGGCGCCCAAGGACTGGGACGAGGTCCTGGCGCCACGCTGGCACGATCGCGTGCTGATCCGCGATCCCATGGCCAGCGGCACCATGCGCGCGATCTGGGGGCTGATCATCGAGCGGAGCCTCCGCCGCACCGGCGATACGGCCGATGGCATGTCCTGGCTCCGCCGGCTGGACGGCCAGACCAAGGCCTACGCGCTCAATCCGGCGATCCTGGACGCGCGGCTCGCCCGCGGCGAGGGATTGGTAACGCTGTGGGACCTCCCGGACGTGCTCATCAGCCGCTCGAAGGGCCTGCCGTTCGATTTCGTCTTTCCGCGGAGTGGAACCGTGGTGATCGACGACGCGATCGGCCTGGTGCGGGGCAGTCGGCATCAGGCCGCCGCCAAGGCCTTCATCGACTTCGTGGGCAGCGAGGAGGGTCAGCTGCTGGCCGCGGAGAAGGTGTTCCGCCTGCCCGCCCGCCATGACCTGCCGCCCGAGCGGGTCCCCGCGTGGGTGGCCGACGTGGAGCGCGATATGATCGTGGCCGACGTCGACTGGGACCTGCTGGCCGAGAAGGGCCCTGCCTGGATGAGCTACTGGGACCAGCACGTGCGCGGCACCGGCCGCCGGAGGGCGTCGTGAGCGCGTTCCTCGAGCTGGACGGGTTGGTCAAGCGGTTCGACGGCGTCGTCGCCGTGGACCGGGTGTCGCTCGCGATGGAGCGCGGCGAGCTGCTGGCCCTGCTCGGCCCGAGCGGAAGCGGCAAGACCACCACGCTTCGCCTGCTGGCCGGCTTCGATACGCCGGACGCCGGGCGGGTCGTGGTGAACGGCGAGGACGTGACCGGCGTAGCGCCCGTCTCCCGCCGCTTCGGCATGGTGTTCCAGCACTACGCGCTGTTTCCCCACCTCGACGTGCGGGCCAATGTCGCGTTCGGACTCGAGTCGCTCGGGGTGCACGGGCCGGAGCTGGACCGGCGGGTGGAGCGTGCGCTGGCGCTGGTAGACCTGGCGGGCTTCGGGCCGCGGCGCATCGCGCAGCTGTCCGGTGGCCAGCAGCAGCGGGTGGCGTTGGCGCGGGCGCTGGCGCCCGAGCCGAAGGTGCTGCTGCTGGACGAGCCGCTCTCCAACCTCGATCCCACCCTTCGCGAGCGGACCCGCCGGGAGATCCGCGAGGTGATCCACCGGGTCGGGATCACGACGGTGCTGGTGACGCACGAGCAGGACGAGGCCTTCGAGCTCGGCGACCGGGTCGCGGTGATGCGGGGCGGACGGCTGGAGCAGGTGGGGACGCCGGACGAGCTCTATGGGGCACCGACCAACGCGTTCGTGGCAGGGTTCGTGGGGCAGTCCACGATGGCGCCGGTGACGATTCTTGGCCCCTCGGCGCGGGGCGTCCGAATCGTGGTCGAGGGCGTGGAGTGGGACGTGGAAGCGACGGGCGGCGCGCCGATACCGCCGCCGGGGCCGGCGCTGATGCTGGTCCGGCCCGAGGCGCTCCGGCTCACCCCGCCCGATCCGGCCGCCATTCCCGCGACCATCACCTCGCGGCGCTTCGTGGGACCATCCGCCGTGTTCACCGCCCGGACCGATGGCGGGACGGTGCTCGAGGTGGTGGCGCCGCCGCAGTCGGTGCCCGCCGGAGCGCGGGTGGGTCTCATGCCCAGCCGCCGGGTCGGTGGCGGGATCCACCTGTTCCCGACCAACGGCCGGTGAAGCGCCCGCGCGTGAGGCTCGGGGCCGCGCTCCTCCTTGGGCTGCTGCTCTGGCTGGTGGCCTACCCGCTGGCGCTGGTGCTGCTCGAGGGAGTGCACGGTCCATCCGGGTGGACCCTGGCCTTCGTACGCGAGTTCCTGGCCCGACCGACCGAGTGGGAGGCGCTCTGGGGCAGTCTGTGGATCTCGGTCGTCAGCGTGCTGCTCGCCGGCGCCATCGGGATTCCGCTCGCGTTTCTGTTCGCGCGCTACGATCTGCCGGGTGGCCGCATCCTGGGCGGCCTGGTGGCGCTCCCGGCGGTGCTTCCGCCCCTGGTGGGGGTGCTGGCCTTCCTCTTCCTGTACGGCGAGACCGGATTCATCTCGCTCCTGGTCCAGCGCGTGCTCGGCCTGACCGATCCGCCGTGGCGGCTCCAAGGCGCGGGCGCGATCCTGCTGGTCCACGCCTACTCCATGTACGTGTACTTCTATCTGTTCGTGCGCGCGGCGCTCCAGTCGTTCGACGGATCGCTGCTCGAGGCGGCCGCGAGCCTGGGCGCGGGACGCTGGCGCACCCTGCGCCTGGTGGTCCTGCCGCAGCTCCGGCCCGCGCTGGGCGGCGCCGCTCTGCTCACCTTCATGACCTCGCTCGCGTCCTTCAGCGCGCCCTACATCTTCGGCGGCGGGTTCCGGGTGATGCCGACCCAGATCGTGGCGACTCGCCTCAACGGCGACGATCGGCTGGCCATGGTCGAGACCCTCTCGCTCACGCTGCTGGCGCTGGTCGCACTGTGGGTGTTCCGTGGCGCCCGGACGGCGGGGGAGGGAAGCGGGAGGAAGGGCGCGGCACCGGCTCGGGTCCCGGTGCGCCACCCGGCGGCCAGGTTCGCGCTCGCCGCCGTGGGGTGGGGCCTGGCTACGGTGCTCCTGCTCCCGCACCTCACGCTGCTGCTGGTGTCGCTGGTGCCCGTCGGGACCTGGACCATCGAGCCGGTGCCGCCGGCCTACACGCTGCGGAACTACCTGACCCTGTTCCAGGACCCGGTGCGGGCCAAGCCCCTGGCCAACAGCCTGTGGCTTGCCGCCGCGGCGACTGCGGCCGCGGTCGCGCTCGCGCTCGCCGGCGCGGTGTCGAGCGCCCGACGTGCGGGTCGGGATGCGCGCGCCATCGAGACGCTGCTCGCGTTGCCGTGGGCGGTGCCGGGGACGGTATTCGCCATCGCGCTCGCCACCGCGTTCAGCGTCCACGCGCCGTGGGCCGGTCGGGTGATTCTGGTCGGCACCATCTGGATCCTTCCGCTGGCCTATCTCGTACGGAATCTACCGATCACCAGTCGCGCCATCCTGGCGGGCGTGCGGGCCCTCGATCCCTCGCTCGACGAGGCCGCCGCCACGCTGGGCGCCGGCCGGGCGCGCACCCTTCGCCGGATCACCTTGCCGCTGCTCCGGCCGGCCCTCCTGGCCGGCGCGAGCCTGGCTTTCGTCACGGCGCTCGGAGATTTCGTGACCTCGATCATGCTCTACACCTACGACACCCGCCCGATCTCCCTCGAGATCCTGTCCAGCCTCCGGCAGGCCGACGTCGGCGTGGCCGCGGCCTACGGCGTCGTGCTCATGGTGGTGAGCGCCGCCGTCTTTGCCATCGGCGCCGACCGCGGCAGCGCCGGATGACGGCGCCCACCAACGGACATCGCGCCCGCCTGCGTCGGCTGGCGGTGCTGATCTTCGTCTGCTTCGTGGACGCGATCGGCTTCATGATCATCCTGCCGCTGCTGCCGTTCTACGCGCTCCGGCTGCACGCGACGCCGGAGACCGTGGGCCGGCTGATCGCCGCGTTCTCCATCGCCCAGCTGCTGTCCGCGCCGCTCTGGGGGCGGGTGTCGGATCGTTATGGCCGCCGGCCCGCGCTCCTGATCGGATTGGGCGCCTCGGCGGTGGCGTTCGCCGTGTTCGGGGTCGCGGACGCGGTCTGGCTGCTCTTCGTCTCCCGCGTGGTTCAGGGCGCCGGCGGCGGCACCACCGGCGTGGCGCAGGCCTACGTGGCCGACACCGTCGAGCCGAAAGATCGGGCCCGCGCGCTCGGCTGGCTGTCGTCGGCCACGTCCGCGGGCGTCATCCTGGGGCCGGCCATCGGCTCCTTCGCCTTCACCCTGGGCCCGGCCGCGCCCGGACTGGTGGCCTCCGCCCTCTGCGTCATCAACGTGCTGTTTGCGGCGCGCTGGCTCCCCGAGTCGCGCACCGCCGTGGCGGCCGACCACACCAGACCCCGCCGACCCATCTGGCACCCGGCGTGGCTGGTGGTGCGGCACCCGGGCACGCTGGTGTCGCGCCTCATCTGGATCTACGGCATCGGGATGGTCGCCTTCTCGGCCATGACCTCGGTGACGGCGCTCTACCTGGGCGCCGAGTTCGGGCTCACCGAGAAGACGATCGGCTGGATCTTCGCCTACGTGGGCGCGCTGTCGCTGGTGATGCGGAGCCTCCTGCTCGGGCCGATCGTCGACCGGCTGGGCGAGAGCTGGACCATGCGGTCGGGCGCCCTGCTTCTCGCTGCCGGTCTCCTGCTGTATCCTATTCCACAGAATCTCTGGCTGCTCGCGGCCGTCATCCCCCTGGTTCCGATCGGCACGGCGCTGCTGTTTCCATCGACGACCTCGCTCATGTCGCGTTACTCCGACGTGCGGGAGCTGGGGACCACCATGGGTGTGGCGCAGACCTTCGCGGGGCTGGCCCGGGTGGTGGCGCCGCTCGCCGCCACGACGCTGTTCCAGCGGCTGGGGCACGGTTGGCCGTTCTGGGTGGCCGGCGGCATCGTGGCGATGGCCGGGGCGCTGACGCTCCGGGTGCCGAGAGAGTCCCGCATCATCACGGCTACAGCCGAGGAGGCCGGGGCGACATGACGAGGCGTCGCTGAGCACGGACGATCGGCTGGACCGCCTGGAGCAACGGGTGGCCGTGCTCGAGGCGCTCATCCGGGAGCTCGCCGCGAGGACGCCGGCGACGCGCGCCATTGCGACGGCCCCCGCTCCGGCGGCACCGCCGCCTCCGGAACCCGCCGCGAGCCCGATG